>CAYQME010000040.1:0-22615 GCA_964418645.1 uncultured Flavobacteriaceae bacterium | reverse complement strand
ATTCTCTATTATTTCTAATAAGCTGCGAAATTAAGGAATTTTGGGAAAATAGAAGCTTTGAATTAGAGTATTTATATGATAAGATTAACCAAATCTTCAATCTTTGTTATCAATTGAATTTTAATAACCGTATTTTTTAATGAAATCTTATTGTATTTAGATACAAAAATGGTTGAGAAGCCTAGTTTTTCAGCCTCCAGAATGCGTTGCTCTACACGTTGTACAGGACGTATTTCTCCTGAGAGCCCAACCTCGGCGGCAAAACAAAAATCTTTTTGTAATGCCTTATCTTCATTAGAGGATAAAATGGCTGCAACCACAGCCAAATCTATAGCTGGATCATCAACCGTAATACCGCCTGTGATATTTAAAAATACATCTTTAGCTCCCAAACGAAAACCTGCACGTTTTTCCAATACTGCCAATAACATATTGAGGCGTTTGGCATTAAATCCTGTTGCGCTACGTTGTGGTGTTCCATACACTGCAGTACTTACTAAGGCCTGCACTTCAATCATTAAAGGGCGCATCCCTTCAAGTGTTGCAGCAATAGCATTACCGCTTAATTCTTCATCTTTTTTTGAAATTAATAGCTCTGACGGATTTGAAACTTCTCTTAATCCTGTGCCTTGCATTTCGTAAATACCTAGTTCGTTGGTAGAACCAAAACGATTTTTATTTGCACGAAGGATTCTGAAGACATGGTTTCTATCGCCTTCAAACTGCAAGACTGTATCTACCATATGTTCTAAAATTTTTGGTCCAGCAATATTGCCATCTTTAGTAATATGACCAATCAACAACACAGGTGTTGCCGTTTCCTTAGCAAATTTTATCAACTCTGTAGTACATTCTTTAATTTGAGAAATACTTCCTGAAGAGGATTCGATATAATCGCTATGCAATGTTTGGATTGAATCTATTATTACGATATCAGGTTGAAGTGTAGCGATTTGTTTAAAAATATGTTGCGTTTTGGTTTCGGTTAAAATGTAGCAATTGTTGTTATTGGGATTGATGCGTTCTGCTCGCATTTTAATCTGTTTTTGACTTTCTTCTCCTGAAACATATAGCACTTTATACGGTAATTTTAAAGCAACTTGAAGTAGTAAAGTACTTTTCCCAATTCCGGGTTCTCCGCCTAAGAGTATTAATGATCCTGGAACAATACCTCCTCCAAGTACACGATTAAACTCATCGTCTTGCGTTTTTAATCGCGTATCTTCTGATACATCAATATCATTTATTTTTAAAGGTTTTGACGCGCGTTTTGAATGAGAAGACGAAGCTGTTTTCCAATCGCTTTTTTCTGATTTTTGAATCACTTCTTCAACAATAGTATTCCACTCTTTACAAGCAGGACATTGACCTAACCATTTGGCGTACTGACTGCCACAACTTTGGCAAAAAAAGGTGGTTTTTACTTTAGCCATATTTATTTTTCACGAAAGCGGAAATCTTTTTTATTAATATCCAAAATCTGCTTTAATTTCATTTGCTTTTTCGAGCATTAAATCTTTTGTTATTCCTGCAATTTCTTCAAGAACATATGCTGATCTATAGGTGCGCATTGCCTTCTTAGGCTGTCCTTCTTCCTCATAAAAACGGGCCAAATAATAGCTGCCTAAAAGGGTTTCGGGGTATTCTTTACGTGCTAATTTTCCTAAAGCTTCATAATATTTAAATATTTTCTTTTTTTCTATGGCTGCTGAAATTGCTTTAAAGTCATTAATAAGTATTTGCTTTTTTAATCCAAATAATTCATTAATCATTTGATATTTCTCATTCAAATACTCCACAGGAGAGGTTTCTAAAGTTAAAATACGCTCTTTGTATTCTTTTTTACTAATAGGCTGAAACACAAAAAAGATACTTTCCAAAGCTTTTGGAATGGCGTATGCTGGAAGTGAATAATGTGTTGGTCCATCAAAATTATCAAAATCATAAACCAGTTGCTTATTGTCAAGCGCTAATAGATCTGTGTTTAGTGCTTTCGCATCTTCTCGTAATGGTTTAATATCATTGGATGCAGTTGCTAAATAATAAAATATCTTGGTTTGAAATTGTTTAAGCCTGTCTGTAATGTTTTCAATCATCCCTGGTGCTAGATCAGGACTAATCGTTATGTGTGCCTGAAATAAGGGCTTGTTTTTAAACAAATAGTAGTTAATAAAATTTGCCGTTTCACCGTGTCCAACGGCAACTCTAAAATTTGCTGTTCTATAAGTTTCGTTTAAATATGGTATAAGTTCCATCCCTATGAATTCAAAAAATTGAGCGCCTGTTTCAACAGGAAGGTAATTTTGTTCAGAATAATAACAATCTGCATCTTGAGTATCCGCTTGATTAATGCCTACAATAATGGCTTCTGGCATATCTTCCCAATACGAATAATAATCTACATTTCCTGCTACAACTTCAAATAAATAATCGCCATCTAAAACAATAAATAAAGGATAGGTTTTTTCTTCGTTTTCGTCATAATTTCGGGGGAGTTGAATTTTAAGTTGTCTAGATTCTCCAAGTTTTTCAGATTGAAAATCCTCATAAATTGTTTGTGCAGTTGTTAGATTAATACACAAAAAAGCAATTACGATATATGGAATATATTTCATTTTAAAATTATGATTTGAGTTTAGATTTTGGCAAGGTAAACAATTACACCTAAAAATTAAAAGGCTTCTTTAAGATACTTTTGTGTCCCCTTTTTTATGTGTTCTGTTATAAATAGGTAAGTAAATTAAAGACAACCCTCCTAGTATAACAACCATAAGTGTTTGTGACGACCACATAATCCAACCAAAAGCGATACTAGGTTCTTCAGGAATATTAAAAATAGTAAATGCTGCAAAAACGGCGACTGGATACGACCCAATACCACCATTAGTTGCTGCAATGCTAAAGCTTGCTGCAATAAACCCAATTAATATGGCAGCTATTGGTATTCCCGATGTTTCTTTAATTGAAAAAGTAGTAACATAAAACATCAGCACATACATTGTCCAAATAAATAAGGTGTGAAAAATGAAAGCCCATTTTTGCTTCATCTTAAAAATACTTAAAACGCCTTCTATTAATCCATTTACAAAAGATTTAATCTTTAGGGCAAATTTTAATGTGCTTCGTTTTATAAAAAAGTAAAAGAAAGTTCCAGCAATAAGAATTGCAAAAACTACAATTACAATCTTATAAGGGTCGAATCGCTCAATAAAAAAATTATAGATGAACTCAAATTCTAAAAAAAGAGCAATTAAAATTATTACAAAGAGCATTACTAAATCGGCAACACGTTCGGAAATAATGGTTCCAAAGCCTTTTTCGAATGGCACTCCTTCATAATTAGTAATAATGGTAGCTCTTGTAATTTCGCCTGCTCTTGGAATCGTGTAGTTTACTAAATATGTAGCAAAAACCGCCATAATACTATTTGGTAATCTTAAAGTATAACCCAACGGTTCGATCATGAATTTCCATCGATAAGCTCTAGATAAGTGACTTAAAAAGCCAAACAATAACCCTAGTGAAATCCAAATATAATTTGCATTTTTAAAATGTTCAACAAGAACTTCTAAAGAAATTTTAGATAGCGAATACCACGCTAAAGCAACACCTAATAATAGAGGAAGTGTTATCTTTAATATTGATTTTAATTTCTTGTTCAATGCTCTAGTTTAATGCTATATTATCAATTAATCTAACTTTACCTGCATAAACTGCAATAAATGCACGGTATTGCTTTTTTCTTGATTTTCTTTGGGTTGGTTTTAAAGTATTAACGTCGGCAATAATAAAATATTCAAGTTCTAACAATGTGTTGTTTGCAAATTCTTTAACAACCCATTTGGTAATTTTGTTAGCACTTTTGTTTTTAAATTTTGCTTTGGCTGTTCGTAAAGTTTTATAAATAAAAGGAGCTTCTTTTTTATATTTTGGTAAGAGTATTTCATTTCGTGAACTCATCGCCAACCCATTCGATTCTCTATAAATTTCACAGCCAATTACATTTACTGGCAAGTTGTGTTTCTCTACCAATTTTTTAATGATTTGTAATTGTTGAAAATCTTTTTCCCCAAAATATGCGTTATGAGGTTTAACAATTTCAAAAAGGCGTTTTACAATGGTTCCCACACCATCAAAATGACCTTCGCGAAATTTTCCTTCCATTTCTAATTCAAGGCCATTAAAATTAAATCTTGATGAAGCAATACTATTTTCATACACCTCTTTTACAGATGGAGAAAACACAATGATTTTATCTTTGGAAATAGTTTTAAGCAATTCAATATCCCTGTTTAAAGACCTAGGGTATTTTTCTAAATCTTCTTTTTTATTAAACTGTGTTGGATTAACAAAAATACTAACTACTACTTTATCGTTTTCATTAAGCCCATTCTCAATAAGGGATAAGTGACCAGCATGCAAAGCACCCATAGTTGGTACTAAACCAATAGTAGTTTTTTGATTTTTTAAGGTCTTAATAGTCCTTTCTATTTTCTCTTTAGTTTTAAATACTTGCACTTTAATAAAAAATTAACAGCGTGCAAACTTAATATAATACTGTTAATCTGCATAATTTTTGTAATTTTGCGTGTTTTTTATTCTAAAGTTAATAGCAATCCCGCTTATGAAAGATAAGAGAATATTATATGTGTCGTCCGAAGTAGTCCCTTATTTACCTGAGACTGAAATTTCATCAATGTCGTTTGAAGCGCCTCGAATGGTAAATAAACAAGGAGGGCAAATACGAATATTCATGCCTAGGTATGGAAATATAAACGAACGAAGACATCAACTTCATGAAGTAATTAGATTATCTGGTATTAACTTGGTAATTAACGACCTTGATATGCCATTAATAATAAAAGTGGCTTCAATCCCGAAAGAAAGAATTCAGGTTTACTTTATTGATAACGAAGAATATTTTAAACGTAAAGCAACATTAACAGATGAAAATGGGGCTTTGTTCTCTGATAATGATGAGCGTTCTATTTTCTTTGCTAAAGGCGTTATTGAAACTGTTAAAAAATTAAATTGGTCACCAGATATTATTCATGTTAATGGTTGGCTAGCTTCTCTATTACCGCTTTATCTTAAAGAATATTATAAAGATGAACCTTTGTTTTCTAGCAGTAAAATTGTAACGTCGTTATACAATCAAAGTTTTGATGATGCGTTAAATAAGGAAATGATTAATAAAATAAAGTTCGATAATATTGCTGATGAATCTATTAAAGTTTTAGAAACACCAACTTATACTAATATCATGAAAGTTGCTGTTGATCATTCTGATGCATTAATTATTGGCTCTGAAGAAATTCCAAAAGATTTAAAAGACTATTTAAAAGATTGCGAAAAGCCGGTTTTAGAATATCAAAGCCCTGACGAGTTTGCCGAAGCATATACCGAGTTTTACAATACCCAAGTTTTAAGTTAGTAAAAAATACATGAAAAAGAAACATATTATTTTTAAAAACCTAGTTTTATTAGCTATTATCTTTATTGGATTCATTGCATGCGATAAAGATTTTGCCAGCATAGAGTCCGATGTGGTAAATTCTGATAATACAGGAAATTTCACTACTGATAAAGCTATATATCCAGTAATCACATATAACAAAAAAATTACTGCCTTTCAATCCAATAAATTGCCAGCTTACCTATTAGGGTTTAACAATGATCCCATTTTTGGAACATCATCGGCTAATTTTGTAGCTCAAATGGTCCCTACTACTTTCGACCCCTCATTTGGGAACAATGTTGTGCTAGATTCCGTAATTCTTACTGTGCCTTACTTAAGCACAGGTATTGATACAGACGAAGATGGGAATATTACTTATAGATTAGATTCAGTATATGGTAACAGTCCTATAAAACTTTCTGTTTATCAAAACAATTACTTTTTAAGAAATTTTAATCCTGATTCAGAATTTAATGATTCTCAAAAGTATTATTCAAATGGTGCTACATCTGAGACTAGCTTTATTAATCCTGCAGAACTAGAAGGTCAATTGCTTTATCAAGATAATTCATTTTCTCCAAATGCCGAACAAATAATATTGACTGAACCTGATGCAGAAGGTATTTCTGTTGAATCTGCAAAACTCTCTCCTAGAATTAGAGTAAAATTGGATAATCCTAACGACTCTTTTTGGCAAGAATTAATTTTTTATAAAGAAGGACAACCTGAATTAAGTAATCAAAATAATTTTATAAATTATTTTAGAGGGCTTTATTTTAAAGCAGAGGCTATGGGCGTTGATGGATCCTTAATGCAATTGAATTTTTCTAGCTCAGATGCTAATATAACCATCTACTACACAAGTGATACTATATCTGATGGAGAAACAACTGATGGAGAAACAACCCAGCAAGATGGGATATTTGTTTTAAATTTTTCTGGGAATCTGATAAATATCTTTGACAATAATTTTATTCCAATTCCAGGAGGGGATTCTGTAAATGGAGATGAAAAATTGTATCTAAAAGGAGGTGAAGGCTCTATGGCGATAATAAATCTTTTTAATGGAAATGCTCAAGGAAACTCAACTGAATTTACTCAATTTAAAAATGATTTTAAAGACGGTGTTGTAGCTAGAAGGCTTGTTAACGAAGCTTATTTAGAGTTTTTTGTTGATCAAAGTATTGTTCAGGGAGATGAACCAGATCGTATTTATTTATACGATATAGAGAACAATACTCCTTTAATAGATTATTTTTTAGATCAATCTGTAAGCAATTTAACAATAAATGCAAAAATAAATCATTTAGAACCTCTTGTTAGGGTTGATGATGATTCTAACGGTGAAGGAATTAAGTATAAAATAAGAATTACCGAGCATATAAATAATCTTATTATTAGAGATTCTACCAATGTTAGACTTGGCTTAGTAGTGACCTCTAATGTTGGCGCCATCGACCCTTCTAATCTTTTGGACGAAAACAACAAAATTGTTCCCTCTGGCACTATTTTATCTCCAAAGGGAACTGTTCTTTTTGGAAATAACACAGCTAATGAAGACAAAAAAGTAAAGCTTACAATTTATTATACCGAACCTGATAATTAATAAATATGTGTGGAATTGTTGGATATATTGGCCATCGAGAAGCTTACCCTATCATTTTAAAAGGATTAAAACGATTAGAATATAGAGGCTATGATAGTGCAGGAATTGCTCTATACGATGGTAAAAATATCAAACTCTCAAAAACTAAAGGCAAGGTTGATGATTTAGAAAAAAGAATCAATTCTGAAATTCCTACAGTTGGAACTTTGGGAATTGGTCATACCCGTTGGGCAACACACGGTATTCCAAACAATGTTAATTCACATCCTCATTATTCAAATTCCTGCGATTTAGTTATTATTCATAATGGGATAATAGAAAACTATAGCACTTTAAAAAAAGAATTGATTAATCGAGGATATTCTTTTACCTCTGAAACAGACACTGAAGTTTTAATCAATCTTATCGAAGATATTAAAAAGAGTGAAAATATTAAATTAGGTCAAGCAGTACAAATTGCTTTAACACAAGTTGTAGGTGCTTATGCAATTGCTGTTTTTGATAAGAACAAACCTAATGAAATTGTTGTCGCCAGACTTGGAAGTCCTTTGGCAATTGGCATTGGTGATGACGAATTTTTCATAGCAAGTGACGCTTCACCTTTTATTGAATATACTAACAACGCTATTTATCTTGAAGATGAAGAAATGGCAATTGTAAGACGAGATAAAGAGATTAAAGTTAGAAAAATTAAAGATGACTCTTTAGTTAATCCTTATGTTCAAAAATTACAATTAAATCTTGAGCAAATTGAAAAGGGAGGTTATGAGCACTTTATGCTTAAAGAAATTTATGAGCAACCAAATGCCATTAAAGACACTTATAGAGGTAGGCTTTTAACCGATAAAGCTATAGTTAAAATGTCTGGTGTGGAGGATAATATGAAAAAATTTCTCAATGCAAATCGAATTATAGTTATTGCTTGTGGGACTTCTTGGCATGCTGGTTTAGTTTCAGAATATATTTTTGAAAATTTAGCAAGAATTCCTGTTGAAGTTGAATATGCCTCTGAATTTAGATATAGAAATCCTGTAATTAACGAAAAGGATGTTGTAATAGCCATCTCGCAATCAGGAGAAACAGCAGATACTTTGGCTGCAATTAAATTAGCAAAATCTAAAGGTGCTTTTGTTTTTGGAGTGTGTAATGTTGTTGGCTCTTCTATTGCTAGAGAGACTCATGCAGGTGCTTATACACATGCTGGTCCTGAAATTGGTGTTGCTTCAACCAAAGCATTTACCACGCAGATAACCGTTTTGTCATTAATTGCATTGCGATTGGCTAGAGCAAAGGGAACTATTACAAGTTCTGACTTTAGGCATCACTTAATAGAATTAGAAATGATTCCTGATAAAGTTGAAAAAGCTTTAAAATCTGATAATTATGTAAAATCAATCGCAGACATCTATAATGGCACCAAAAACTTTTTATACCTAGGGAGAGGTTATAATTTTCCTGTCGCATTAGAAGGAGCTTTAAAACTTAAAGAAATATCATATATCCACGCTGAAGGTTATCCAGCTGCAGAGATGAAACACGGACCAATTGCTTTAATAGATGAGAATATGCCAATTGTTGTTATAGCTACAAAAAATGGACAATACGATAAAGTTGTAAGTAATATTCAAGAGATTAAATCAAGAAAAGGTAAAATTATTGGAATTGTAACAAAAGGTGACCAAATAGTAAAAGAATTAGCTGACCATGTTATTGAAGTTCCAGAAACTTTAGAATCCTTATCTCCTTTATTAACTACAATACCTCTTCAGTTATTATCTTATCATATTGCAGTAATGCTAAATAGGAATGTGGATCAACCTCGAAACTTAGCTAAATCTGTAACAGTAGAATAGTTCTTATTTAAAATAAATCCAAATTTAGTTTTTTATAAAATAAAGGTTTAAAAAGTCTTATATTGTACATTAAATAATACTATGCGTGCATAATTTTTTTTATTTTTATATTGCGTTTACGTATTATATACATATATTGCTTATCTAAAAACTAAATTAATACCCAATATGAGAACTACTATTAAGATTTTTCTATTGTTTTTTTGTGCATTTTCTTATGCTCAAACTACTGTAAAAGGTAATGTTTCTGATGAAAGTGGACAACCACTTCCCGGAGCCAATGTTATAATTATTGGAACATCAACTGGAACAGTAACCGATTTTGACGGAAACTATACTCTAACTGCTAATCAAACACCTCCTTTTTCAATACAAGTGAGTAGTGTAGGATTTGAATCAGTAACTAAAGAAGTAACATCAAATTCCCAAACTATTGACTTTGTTTTAAACGAGGGTAATGAGCTTGATGAGATTGTGATTTCTGCGTCAAGAACACCTGAAAGTATCAGAGAATCTCCTGTTACTATAGAAAGATTTGATGCTACAGATATTAAATTAGCAGCATCTCCAAATTTCTATACTAGTTTAGAAAATTTAAAAGGTGTAGATGTTAATCAAGGAAGTTTAACTTTCAACTCGGTAAATACTCGTGGTTTTGCTACTTATGCCAATACACGATTTGTTCAATTAGTGGATGGCATGGATAATGCGTCTCCAGCATTAAATTTTGTTATAGGTAACTTACTAGGATTAAGTGATCTTGATATTAGTAGCGTAGAATTATTGCCAGGAGCCTCTTCAGCTTTATATGGGGCTAATGCATTTAATGGTATTTTGTTTATGACTAGTAAAAACCCTTGGGATCATCAAGGCATAAGTACATATTATAAAACTGGTATTACAGTTCAAGATACTGCAGGAGATAACCAGTTTTACGATTTTGGATTTAGAGTTGCACATGCTTTTTCAGATAAATTTGCTGCAAAAGCATCCTTTTCATTCTTGAAAGGAACAGATTGGTATGCCAATGATACTAATGAATATGTTTTAGGAGCTCCTGGGACACCTGATGCTATTTTGCCATTTGGGTCTAGTCCGTCACATGATGCTTTAAATATTTATGGAGATGAAGTTACTTTAGATGCAGTAGAATCAGATCTTAACCAAGTTGCACAATTTTTAGAATCAATAGGAGCTATTCCTCCTGGCGCCAGTGCATTGGTTCCTGCTGTTAATGTAGGTAGAACTGGATATAGAGAACAAGATTTAACAGATTACAAAGCAAGAAGTATTAAAGCCGATTTTTCTTTAAATTATAAACCCTTTGGAAATGACATAGAAATTGTTTGGAGATCAAAATTCGGAAAAGGGAATACCATATATCAAGGGGCAAACAGATATAATATTAATAATTTCACATTACAACAACATAAATTAGAAATTCGTGGTAATGACTTTTTTGTAAGAGGATATACAACTTCTGAAAATGCAGGCGATTCTTACGATATGCGTTTTACAGGAATTAATATGAACAAAGTTGGAGCTACAGAGTGGTTTGGGACTTATGCAGGAGCTTATGTTCAAGGAGCAGCAGGAGTACTTGCAGGAGGAGGGAATCCTTTTGACCCAGCTGTTCAATCTCAACTACATGCTGGAGCAAGAGCCTTTGCAGATGCTTCTCTTACACCTCAGCCTGGAACTCCAGAATTTATATCCCTTTTTAACAAAGTAACTTCTGACCCAAATGTTTCAACTGGTTCGAAGTTTCTTGACAATACCAAGATGCATATTGCTGAAGGCAATTATAATTTTAAGCGCTTGTTAAATGATCAAGTTGATTTACAAGTAGGAGGGTCTTATAGACAATACTCTTTAGATTCTGGAGGGACAATTTTTACTGATTATGATGGATCTATTGATTATAATGAATATGGCGCTTATATTCAGGCTATTAAAAAGTTTGCCGACGATAGATTAAAAGTTTCAGCATCTATACGCTATGATAAAAACGAATTTTTTGACGCCAGTTATTCTCCAAGAATTTCTTTAAATTATTCTGTTGGAGAAAACAGACAACATAACCTAAGAGCCTCTTTCCAGACTGGATTTAGAAATCCTGATACACAATCTTTATTTATTGGATTTAATGTTGGAAGAGCCATACTAGTTGGAGCTGCACCAGACAATTTAGATAGAAGGTTGCCAGGAACAGCCTTAACAGGTAGAGATGCTTATTTTGACTCGTATTCTTTAACTTCTGTCTTTGCGTTTGCTGCAACTGGAGATCCTTCAGTTTTAAATCCTGTTAAAACAAAATTAGTAGAGCAAGAAAAAGTAACTGCTTTTGATGTTGGATATCGTGGTAAAGTGGGACCTGTTACAGTAGACTTTAATGCATATTACAATAGTTATGAAGGTTTTATTTCTAATAAACTTGTGGTAACACCTAATACGGGATCAACAACTGATTTATCAGGTGTAATAGATTTAGCTACTGGAAATTCAACCGTTTTTCAATTATACACTAACTCTTTAGCTGATGTTAATTCTTATGGAGCAGTTATTGGTTTATCCACAAGAATAGCAAAAGACTATAGATTAGGATTTAATTATACTTATGCACAGTTTGATTTCGATCAAGCATCAGATCCAGATTTTAGTGCTGGATTCAATACACCAGAGCATAAAGTAAAAGCTTCATTTGGAAATCCTAAACTATTTAAAAACTTTGGTTTTAATGTTAATGTGCGTTGGAGTGACGAGTATTTTTGGCAAGCAAGTATCGCGAATGCTATCATCCCAGCTAGAACTGTAGTTGATGCACAATTAAATTATTCTGTCCCATCAATGAAGTCTGTATTTAAAATTGGTGGAACTAATTTAGGCGGTAAAGAATTTCAAAGTGCTGTAGGCTCACCATTCATTGGATCGCAATACTTTATCTCATGGGTAATAAATAATTAATACTCAAAAATAGAATAACAAAGTCTCTGACTTTATTTATATAACCCTAGAAAGTATTCTAGGGTTTTATATTTATTTAAACTTAGTAACCTACTTATAATAAAGCTTCAAAAAACCTTATTTTTTGATTCCAAATATGTATGTTTTTTTAATTAAAAAATATATCTTTGCAGCTTGAAAAACCAAGCGCTCAACTTAATAGGGTAAAACTGTTTTTCTATTAATGCATTAGCAAAACAATAAACAGATAAGTAATGTCAAAAATTACAGGTAAAGTTGCACAAATAGTAGGTCCAGTTATTGATGTAGAATTCGATTCTGGTGCAGAACTCCCAAAAATTTACGATTCATTAGAAATTAATAGACCTGATGGTTCTACTTTAGTACTTGAAGTACAATCACACATTGGTGAAGATACAGTACGTACAATAGCCATGGATTCTTCTGATGGTTTAAGTAGAGGGACTGAAGTTAATATAACTGGAGCGCCAATACAAATGCCAATCGGTGAAGATGTTTACGGACGCCTATTCAATGTCATTGGAGATGCTATTGATGGTCTAGGGAACTTACCTAAAGCTGGAAATGATGGATTGCCTATCCATAGAGAAGCGCCAAAATTTGAAGACCTTTCAACTTCAACAGAAGTTTTATTTACAGGTATTAAAGTAATCGACCTTGTTGAGCCTTATGCAAAAGGTGGTAAGATTGGATTATTTGGAGGGGCTGGAGTAGGTAAAACAGTGCTTTTAATGGAGTTGATTAACAATATAGCAAAAGCACACGGTGGTCTTTCAGTATTTGCAGGTGTAGGTGAAAGAACTCGTGAAGGGAACGATTTACTTCGTGAAATGTTGGAGTCTGGCATTATTAAATATGGAGATGACTTTATGCATTCTATGGAAGAAGGTGGTTGGAATCTTCAGGCTGTCGATAAAACAGCATTGAAAGAATCTAAAGCTGCTTTTGTATTCGGACAAATGAATGAGCCTCCTGGAGCACGTGCTCGAGTTGCATTATCTGGACTAACTATTGCAGAATATTTTCGTGATGGTGCTGGAGATGGACAAGGGAAAGACGTGTTGTTTTTCGTAGATAACATTTTCCGTTTTACACAAGCTGGTTCTGAAGTATCTGCCTTACTTGGTCGTATGCCATCTGCTGTTGGTTATCAACCTACGTTAGCAACCGAAATGGGAGCAATGCAAGAACGTATTACTTCAACTAAAAAAGGATCTATTACGTCTGTCCAAGCAGTTTATGTGCCTGCAGATGATTTAACCGATCCTGCGCCAGCAACTACTTTTGCACATTTAGATGCTACAACCGTATTGTCTCGTAAAATTGCCGAGTTAGGTATTTATCCTGCTGTGGATCCATTAGATTCTACATCACGAATATTAACTGCTGATATTTTAGGCAATGAACATTATGATTGTGCACAACGCGTAAAAGAGTTATTACAACACTATAAAGAATTACAAGATATTATTGCTATACTTGGAATGGAAGAACTCTCAGAAGAAGATAAATTAGCCGTAGGACGTGCACGTCGTGTACAACGATTCTTATCACAACCTTTCCACGTGGCTGAACAATTTACAGGAATCCCAGGAGTATTAGTAGATATTAAAGAAACTATTAAAGGGTTTAATATGATTATGGATGGTGAATTAGATAACTTACCAGAAGCTGCTTTTAACCTTAAAGGAACTATTGAAGAAGTTGTTGAAGCTGGAGAAAAAATGCTTGCTGAAGCCTAACCAAGTAATCAGTTGGCAATAACACAACTGAATACTGAATACTGAAAAACTATGTACTTAGAAATTGTATCGCCAGAAGCAACTTTATTTAACGGAGAAGTAGAATCGGTATCTGTTCCAGGTGTGAATGGTGAATTTGAAATGCTAAACAATCATGCACCAATTGTCTCAACACTCAAAAAAGGTTATGTGAAAATTTTTGGAGAGATTACACTTGAAGAAGAAGTTGATGATAAATTTGAAAAAGGAAAAGATAGAGGCACATGGTTAGCAATTGATTCTGGTACTATTGAATTAAAAGATAATAAAATTATAGTCTTAGCAGATTAAGTTTTATTAAAAAAATATAAATACGAGAAGCACTTATTAGCTTCGTGTTTTTTGTTTTAGATTATATTCCATATTATACAATTAAATATAATGCTGCTGCCAATCCTCCACCAACTAAAGGTGCTATAATAGGAATCCAAGCATAACTCCAATCGCTACTTCTTTTTAATTTTATTGGTAAAAGAGTGTATATAATTCGTGGACCTAAATCTCTTGCAGGATTAATAGCGTAACCCGTTAAGCCACCTAAACTTAATCCAATAACCCAAACCACAAAAGCTACAGGAATTGCACCTATAGAGCCTAAGCCAAAATTAACCGCCTCTTCAGAACCAATGCTTAACTCTGGCCCAGCGATGTATAATACTGCAAAAATTAATACAAAAGTTCCAACAACTTCAGTTAAAAAGTTTCTTGGAAAATTTCGAATAGCAGGAGCCGTACAAAATGATGCTTTTATTGCTTCTTTATCTTCTGTAATATCATAATGGTCTTTATATATAAGCCATACTACAAATGAGCCTGCCATTGCACCTATAAGTTGTGCTAATATATAGGGCATTACCTCAACCCAATCAAACAATCCTGCTATTGCTAATGACACCGTAACAGCTGGATTTAAATGAGCCCCACTATAAGGTGCTGCAACAATTACACCTGTAAACACCGCTAATCCCCAACCTGTAGTAATTACCATCCAACCCGAATCATTAGCTTTGGTGTCTTTTAATACAATATTGGCAACAACACCATTTCCTAATAATATTAATAAAAAGGTCCCTAAAATTTCAGCTACAAATGCAGACATAAATAAATAATTTTATAATGTTATTCAATCCAATTGGCACTTTTTGAAACTGCTTTATGCCATTGCTTTAGTAATACTTCTACTTTTTTGGTCTCCATTTCTGGTTGAAATGTTTTATCAATAGACCATTGCTTTTTTAATTCATCAATATTTTTCCAAAAACCTATGGCTAATCCTGCTAAGTAAGCAGCTCCAAGGGCAGTGATTTCCTGTATATTAGGTCTTACAACAGGAAAACCAAAAATATCTGTTTGAAATTGTAATAAAAGATTGTTACCTGTTGCACCACCATCAACACGTAATTCTGTACCTTTTGCCTTGGCATCTGCTTCCATAGCGTTAACAATATCGTAAACCTGATACGCAATGCCTTCTAAGGTTGCTCTCGCAATATGCGCCTGTGTTGTGCCTCGAGTTATCCCAATAATTGTACCTCGCGCATAAGAATCCCAATACGGAGCTCCTAATCCTGTTAAGGCTGGGACAAAATAGACCCCTCCATTGTCTTCAACACCAGATGCTAAGGCTTCAATTTCAGGTGCTGAATCAATTATTTTCAAGCCATCTCTTAGCCATTGTACCGCTGCGCCACCAACAAAAACACTTCCTTCGAGCGCATAACTAACTTCTCCATTAATTTTCCATGCGACTGTAGTTAATAAGTTGTTTTTAGAATATACTGGTTCGTTTCCAGTATTCATTAATAAAAAACAGCCTGTTCCATAGGTATTTTTTACCATCCCTTTTTCGGTACATAATTGTCCAAATAATGCCGCTTGCTGATCACCTGCGATTCCTGAAATTGGAATTTTTTTATTAAATAATCCTTCTGAAGTTTCACCGTAAACTTGACTACTTTCTTTTACTTCAGGCAGGATATTTCTTGGAATATCAAAAACATCAAGTAATTCTTGATCCCAATTTAGATTATGAATATTAAACAACATTGTTCTGCTAGCATTACTTGCATCAGTAATAAATTTTTCGCCTTTAGTTAATTTCCAAATCAACCACGTATCAACTGTGCCAAAACACAACTCATTATTATTCGCCTTTGCTCGTGCACCTTCAACATTATCTAGTATCCACTTTAATTTTGTTGCTGAAAAATAAGCATCTAATATTAACCCTGTTTTTTCTTTAATGATCTCTGTTCTTTCACTTGCTCTTAATTCATCACAAAAGTTTGCAGTTCTCCTATCTTGCCAAACTATGGCATTATAGATTGGCTCTCCTGTATTTTTATCCCAAACCAAAGTAGTTTCACGTTGGTTTGTAATTCCGATAGCTGCAACTTCAAAATTTAATGTGTCTGCCTTTTTTAGGACTTCTCTTGCTGTGGATATTTGAGACTCCCATATTTCAATGGGATTATGCTCTACCCAACCAGCTTGTGGAAAAATTTGCGTGAAATCTTGTTGTGCGATTTCTACAGATTCTCCTTTATGATTAAAAAGAACGGCTCTAGAGGAGGTTGTACCTTGATCTAAAGACATAATAAGTTTAGTATTCATCCTGTTAGTTTAGTAAATAATTTTTTGCCAATTCATTAAATCTTTTAATCTGGTTATTAACCCACTCTTCATCTTTGTCGAGTTGTTTCCCAAGAATTTTTGCAACTTCAGGAGCGACCTTTATTGCTGCTCTTGCGTCTAAAAACAATAATCGGATTCTTCTGGCAAGAATATCTTCAACAGTTCGAGACATTTCGTTTTGGATGCTCCAATAAATTTGACCTATTGTAAAATTATAATCTGGATGGATTTTTTTCTTAAAATCAATTTGCTGATTTTGAAACGCATCCAACTTTGGTAAATCACTTCCATAAATATAAAGATGATTTTTTAAATGCTCTTCACTATTTGAAATATTTCCATGAATTTCTAAGGTTTCTGTATTAGACCTTCTATTTGGAAAATTAAATTTATCTACTACTGTGTCTATAACATCTTCAGCCATTTTTCGATAAGTAGTCCATTTCCCTCCAACAATACTTATTAAATTGTTATCTAAAATAATTTTATGCCTTCTAGAGATTTCTTTTGTTTTTACTTGATTGCCTCTAGGTTTTGCCAAAGGGCGCAATCCGCAAAACACTGAAAGAACATCATCTCGCTTTGGTGTTTTTATTAAGTATTTTGATAAGGTATTAAGAATAAAATCAACTTCGGCATCAAGCGCAATGGGTTCTAATATTGGTTTTTTAATTAATGTATCTGTTGTTCCTGCAATTACTTTTCCTTGCCACGGAATAACAAATAACACTCTTCCATCAGAAGTTTTAGGTATCATTATCGCCTTTTCACTGTTTAAAAAGGAGGCGTCTAAAACTAAATGAATTCCTTGACTGGGAACTACGGTCTTTTTATGCTTTGGATTGTACATCTTTAAAATTTTATCAGTAAAAATCCCTGAGGCATTAATAACCACTTTAGATTTTACATCAAAAACTTCTTTAGTTTCTACGTTTTTAACCTTTACTCCAAGTATATTTTCTTCATCTTTTAAAAGCCCTACAACCTTCATGTAATTTAAAACAGTTGCCCCTTTTTCAATTGCTGTTTGGGCTAAATTAAGTGCGAGTCTTGCATCATCAAATTCTCCATCAAAATAAGAAACGCCGCTTGCTAGATGATTGACGAATAAGTTTGGTAAATGCTTAATTACGGTGCTCCTTTTTATTAAGCTAGAATTTCCTAAAGAAAATTTATGCGATAAAAAATCATATACCTTTAAACCAAATGCATAGAAATATCCGCTCCACCATTTGTAGTTAGGAATTATAAACTCCTGCTTTTTAAATAAGTGTCTTGCGTTTTTTGAAAGTAATCCACGTTCTTTTAGAGCTTCGGTTACTAATTTTATGTTTCCATTAGCTAGATAGCGCACTCCTCCATGAACTAATTTAGTGCTTTTACTTGATGTCCCTTTTGCAAAATCTGCTTGCTCAAACAATACTGTTTTAAAATCTCTACTTATAGCATCTACCGCAACTCCTAAACCACTTGCGCCTCCTCCAATAATAACGATATCCCATTGGGCATCTTGCTTTAAGGTTTTTAATTGTTGGTTTCTGCTTGTCAACTCTTTTTAATTAATTATTCTTTTAAATTCCAATACATTATTTCCCAATTTTGATGATTAGAACAATATGAATATAAGATATTAAATCCTATTGTTCGATGTGCATTTATCGATCTTGTGTTTGTAATATCAACCTCTGTTATAATCATTTTATAATATGGCTGTAACTGTGCTTTCATAAATTGATAGAGACCTCGAAAAACACCTTGTTTTCTAAATCTTTTGTCTATACAAATTTGTCCCATTACTACGTAAGCTTCATCTTTGTTTAAATGGCTGTCAATTTGTTTAAACATCAGTCGAAGCACTTCAATATCTTTCTTGAAATCTTTTAGCATACAAAGCGCATAACCAATTACTTTATCATTATTTTTAGCAATAACATGAGCACATTTATCATTCATTTGCTTTAAGATATCAAAGCTGTGATGCACAGTGACAAAGCCTTCTTGCTGTTTTTCTTCTTTTGAAATAACTGATGGAATATTGTCGCGTTGTAACTCAAGAATTTGGTTTAATTCTTCATTTGAATCTGCTCTTTTGTATATGATGTTTTTCAACAAAAATTATACTTTTTTAATAACTGTTGTTACAATTCCCCAAATAACAAAATCGTTTTCCTTAGTTATTTTTATAGGCTCATACTCTGGGTTCTCTGGTTGTAGCCATATGTCATCATGCTTTACTTTTAAACGCTTTACAGTAAACTCTCCATCTAAAAAACAGACTGCAATTTTATTGTGTTGAGGTTCTAAGCTTCTATCTATAACTAACAAATCACTATCATCAAGTCCAGCGCCAATCATGGATTGCCCACTTACACGTGCAAAAAAAGTAGCTTCTTTGTTTTTTATTAATTCTTTATCTAAAGATATGCGTTGTTGCTTAAAATCTTCGGCTGGAGATGGAAATCCTGCCGATATTCCTGTATCAAAAAAGAGTGTTCCAGAGCCGTTTGATGTTTTTGGTATAAAAAAGGTGAGGTTTTGAGATTTGTGTAATATCATATCCTATTTTTTTGTCATTGCGAAGAATGAAATGACGTGGCAATCTCATTCAACAGATTCCTTCATTTCGTTCGGAATGACGATTATTTCACTTTTAAAATTTCATTAATATTTGTAGTTCTTCTTGGCGATAACCGTTCTTGTCGCATTTTCCAAGTGCGCTCTAAATCTTGATTACCTAGTTTTAATTTATAATTACCATATTTAGTGTTTAACTTATCAATAGCATGCATCAAGGGTTTATGTTTTGGATTCTCATGTTCAAATAAGTGCAACTGATAATTATCTGTAGGGACTAACCCTGTTACAATAACACCTGCACGTTTGTACTTTATCCCTTTCTTGAAAATAGATGCTACAGCATTAATCGCAGCGTTACTAATTATTAGTGTTGAATCTGTAGGATATGATAACCGGACTTGTGTGTTTCCGCGATGCTGTTCTAAATCTTTTTTATGTCTATCGCTACTCAACATGACAATAATCATGTGGCAACTGGATTTTTGTTTACGTAGTTTCTCGGCACAACTTGTAGCAAATGTTGACACACGTTCTTTTATATTATCTAAATCGGAAAATGTGTATTCAAAACTTCGCGTTGTGGCAATGGCACGTTTTGTCTTCAATTCGTCTAGCTTTAAAGTTGGAATGCCTTCTAAATCCTTTTTAAGTTTCCATTCAGTAATCGAAAATTTTTTACGAATCCATTGATCTGGAAGTTGTACAAAATCATGAGCGGTTTTACAGTTTTTAATTTTTAGACGCTTTTGTAATCTTCTTCCAATGCCCCAAACATCTTTTAGCTGTATCCATTTTAGAGCTTTAATTCGTTTTTCTTCGGAATCTATCACATAAATGCCTTTTGTTTCTTTTGGAAACTTTCGAGCAATTTTACCTGCCACTTTAGTAAGTGCTTTTGTTGGTGCAATACCAACGCTTGTTGGAATGCCTGTCCACTTTAAAATACGTTTCCTTATTTGGTTTCCGTAGTCTTGAAAATCAAAATCTCCAAAATCTTTAAACTCCAAAAATGCTTCATCAATACTATACACCTCAACATCTGGTGAAAACTGTTCTAAAATTTTCATCACGCGACTACTCATATCTCCATACAATGGATAATTTGAAGAAAATACTTGAATATTATTTGCTTTACAGAATCCTTCCCATTTAAAAACAGGTGCTCCCATTGGCAATCCTATGACTTTAGCTTCATCGCTTCTCGAAATGACACAACCGTCATTATTTGACAATATTGCAATAGGCTTTTTGCGTAAATTAGGATTAAATACGCGCTCACAAGAAGCATAAAAATTATTACAATCGACAAGTGCAAACATGTTTATAAAAGTACATTTTTTGCTTCAGAATTTAATTGAATTAATATTATTCTTTAGAATTTAACCAAGCTGCTCTGGCTTGTTTTTTCTTATCGTCTAATTCTAACCCACTTGTTTCAAAT
The DNA here is from genome assembly GCA_964418645.1 of uncultured Flavobacteriaceae bacterium. GTDB lineage: Bacteria > Bacteroidota > Bacteroidia > Flavobacteriales > Flavobacteriaceae > JAADHG01. The sequence continues at coordinate 2,280 of CAYQME010000040.1, read as the reverse complement.
GGAGAAATGGTGTATGAAGGATTTTCTTGGAGTGTTACTTTTGTCTCTCTTGTGTTTCCTAATCGTTCGTAAACTATTATTATTTGATTTTTTGGCTCAAATTTATTCAGAATTGTATTAAAATCTAAATCGTCACTTACGACAAAATCATCAACTTTAATAATCTCGTCTCCATTTTCTAAACCAGCATTATAAGCCGGCGAATCAATTTTTGTATTTCCATAAATTTTTCCTCCTCTTACACTTGCGCCAAAAGAAACTTTGCTTTTGTCTTGAGTTAAAGACACACCAACATTATTGAACAATCGTTTCATATCTGGCATCTTGCTTTTGTAGATATAATTATTGAAGAAATGATTTCCAAATTCTTCTCCAGCATAGTCATTTAACGTACTATGTAAATCCTGAACAGTGTATGGAGTTTCATTCTTTCCGAAAGTATTCCAAACTAATTTCATAAAGTCATCAAGATTTAAATTATTTTCACGAAGTGACAAATCTAAAGCCAAACCCAATACACTTCCATAAGAATAATAAGAGATAAAGGTGTTATTTCTATTGTTTGGGTCAACAGAAGTTGCAGCATCAACAAAAGGTGCTTGCATACTCATTTCAATAGGATTAAAAAATTGTCGCCCTGGAGAATTCCATACTTTATTAAAAGTACCTGAAAGGCCCTCAACATATTCTTTTTGATTCAATAATCCTGCACGACACATCATTAATGATGTATAATAACTTGTAAACCCTTCGGCAAACCAAAGTTCACCACTCATGTTAGCTTCTTCAAAATTGAATGGCTCTAACGATTGTGGTCGAATGCGCTCCACATTCCAACAATGAAAAAACTCATGAGAAATGGTTCCTATATTTCTATCCATTCCACCATCTGCTAAACTTCTTGTGGAAGCACAAATAGTAGAATTACGATGCTCCATACCATCTCCTGAGGCATTAGGAATATAGCATGCTAAAAAACGATATTCATTAAAATCAAACTCTGGAAGCTCACCAAAAATCGTTTTTTCCTGTAATACTATTTTCTTAACTTTTTCAAAGTACTCATCCAATTCAGCTTCTGTACCATTATGGTGCAACACAAAATATATTGTTTGTCCACCAACTTCAAAAGAGCGAACGTTATAGTTGCTAATTTCGGTTGGGCTATCCATAAAATACTGCAAATCTTTTGCAGAATAGGTGTTTCCATCAACATGCTTTAATTGTGTGGCAATTTTCCAGTTTAAATCCTTACGAACATTAAACATTACTCGCATTTCATCATTTTTCAAACTTGGGGCATACATAAATATTGCTGGCATATTTAAATGCGCATGCGTTTCGTCTATTTGTGCATAGGTACCTCCGCCACGATTAGCAAACAAGGTGTAACTTACGTTTATAGTTCCATCATGTCCTTTTACTTTCCAAGAATATGGATCTAAACGGGTAACGGCCAATTCATTTCCATCATTATCAGTAACTTTTACAGCATATACATTTTTTGCAAACTCGTGCAAGGCATAACGTCCTGGAGAGGTGCGGCTCATTCTAAATTCTATTTCACCTGCTTTTAAATTAGTAAATGTCGCATGTACAATAGCTTCATGATGCACCGCATTTTCAAAAGAAATAGTATAGGTTGAAGAAACCTCTTTTGATGTTTCGTTAGTATTAGTTTCTTTACAATTAAATAATATTAATAGTGATAGTAGCAGAAGAAATTTTTGCATAGTATAAAATTTAAGGAACTAAGATAATATTAATCTTTTACGTATTCTAAAATATCACTAGGTTGGCAGTCTAATGCTTTACAAATAGCTTCCAAGGTTGAAAACCGAATGGCTTTGGCTTTCCCTGATTTTAAAATAGAAAGATTTGCTGTGGTAATACCAACAATTCCTGCCAAGTCTTTACTTTTCATTTTACGCTTGGCAAGCATCACATCAAGATTTACAATAATTGACATAGGCTAGATGGTTAAGTCGTTTTCCTGTTTTAAACTTTTTGCATTTTCAAAAGCGTTACTAAATAGTAAAAAGAATAGACCAATAACAATTAAAAAAATTGTTGTTACATCTATTGAAGAAATGAATGTTGTAAATGAAGTAATAAATGAAAATCCTGACAATCCTTGTATTGGTATGCTGTTAATCAAATATAATGCTGAAATTAGCCGAAAAAGGATTTTAGTAACACCAATAAATACAAACAATTTCCCTGCTTTTTTTAAGTTACTTATTACAGTTGTAGAATAGAAATCTGATGCTATAAATGGTT
>CAYQME010000039.1:0-23357 GCA_964418645.1 uncultured Flavobacteriaceae bacterium | reverse complement strand
CCATTTCCTTTAGTAGATTTCCCCCAGCGCCCTTATTGCCTTCTTTTCCTAGTTTGTCTTTCAAGGCTTGTCGTAATTGTTGTTGTTGTTGGTAAATTCTAAATAATTCTCCATTTAGTTCTTCGCTGTTATTGCCTTCTCCTTTCTCCTGTTGCGATCCTTCTTTGTCTCCTTTTCCCTTACCTTCTTTTCCTTCCTTACCTTTATTTGGTTTTCCTTTATCACTCTTTTTTAACCCCTCTTCCATTTGTTTGTTCAATTCTTCTTGACTCATTATAATATCTGGTAGTTGCATGTCGCCGCCTTGTCCTTTTCCTGGAGATGGCATCATTTGGTTTTCCATATTATCTAAAATATCACTTAAAAAACTTGCCAATGCATTCGCGGATGTAACCGTATATTGTTGTGCTGCCACACCTTGGTATAGTCTGTTTTCAGAAAGTTGTTCAAGAGATTTATCAATGTTAAAAAACACTTCTGTAATCTCTTTGTTTATGCGTTCTGAAATTATTGGCTGGCGTAATGATAGAGCAAAAAGGCTATCATCTATATGTTCAAAATGCTCCCGAAGATTTTGTTGTTTTCGTAAATATTTCGCATACTCGTTATGATTTACTTGTATGCCTTTAAATTTGTTCATAACATCCTCTTGTTCAAACGAAAATATCACTAAGTTGTCTAAAATTTGCCGTAGCATATCAATATCCTCTGCCATTTGCTGACCTCCTCCTCCCATCATTGGTTGGCTCATTTGCTCACTCATTTGCTTCATTTTCTGAGCTGCTTTCTTTTGATTTTTCTTAGCGTTATTTTGTTGCTCTTGCTGTTCTTGCGGACTTGAGCTCTGTTCTTTCTTCTCTAAGCTATCACTAGCTTCTTGTTGTTCTTTCTTAATCTCTTCTTCTTTTTTTGCGTCTTGAGGTACATCTAGCGGCTCTCGTAACTCTTTATTGTCTTTTCTAAGCTCATCTAAATCTTTTTGAAAATCTTTAAATTTTTTATTTAACTCATCTTGTTTTTCTTTTGTGTTATTTTCTTCTGTTTCCTCTGATAGCTTATCCTGTTCCTTAGCTAATTCTTCTAGCTCGGCTTTAAGCTTTTCTGTTTTCATAGCCACATAATAGCGCTTAGTAAGCTCTAAAAGTTGCTCTAGACTTCTTTTCCTATTCTTATTTTGTTTTGCAAGCTCTTCTAATTTTTGAGACAATTCTTCTTTTTGAATCTTTTTTGATAATTTTTCCAGCTCCTTTAAAAGCTTCTCGTCTTTTTCTAATTGCTCCTGGTTTTCATTTAAACGCTGTTTTAAACTTTCTTTAAAAAGATCTTTCTCGTCGTTTTCATTTTGAAATTCTTCTAGATTATCCTTTAATTTTTTATTAAAATTCTGCATCATCTCATCCTGCTGCTTTTGGCGCTTTAAAAAATTTTCTAATTTCTTTTTATCATTAAAATTAAGCTCCGACTTTTCTTTTTGTGTCTTAGAAAACACTTTAAGCTCTTTTTCTTGATCTTCTATCTTTTGAAGTGAATTATTTAAATCATCAATCGTTTCGCTTTGTGTTTTCAGTTGTTCTTTTTTCAATTCATCCTTAGTTAATTTTCGATAATTAAAAACATTACTTTTTGTGCTTTTATAATGACTTGTCGCGTCGTTGTCAAATACCTCAAAATACAGCTCGTAACCAACGCCTTCTATAAGCTGCAGTTGATTTGGAAAGATATTTATAAACTCATCAAAGTTTGATTTTGAAATAGAAATAATTTCATTTTTTTTGTCTTCTTCAGAATTGCTTGGGTAATACACTAACTGAAGCTTGCTTAATCCATAATCGTCACTTATTTGGCCGTAAAAATAAAGGGTTTGAGCATCTAATGAATCTTGTTCCATGCTCAAATTTAATTCAGGGTACTCATCCGTAATTACATCAATTTTAAACGCTAAACTTTCATAATTTTTTAGGGCATTATTGCTTGTGTTAAGACTGTAGTTTAATGATTTAAAAACACGTTTACTAAAATTAAATTCATCTCTTTCCTTAGTGAAATTAATCATGGAATCTCTTGAATGTAATATTACCCTCTCAGTAGATTTTGTTTTAAGATTCCACTTTACCTTAGTGCCTTGTGGCACAACAGCGTTCCCAGTATTTTTAATAGTTTCATCTACTTTTTTGGTATAAGCAGGATAATCTAAAACCATATCAAAACTAAGTAAAGTGGGCGCGTTAAGAACTTCGAGGTTATAGGTTTTTGAGGTTACATTATTAGCAAACAAACTAAACTCTATATTAGAATTGGGTTGGGTAAAAACATATTCAAACATTCCGGAATTAAGTTCTTTAAGATAGTAGGCCTGATTGTTATAATTGATTTGAATATTCTCTGGGACAACTTCTCCTTGAGTGTTCACAATAAGTCTAAATAGCTTGTTTTCAATGGTTTTAAGGCTGTCATTAATAATAAAGAACTGAAAGGGCGCTGGTGGTTGGTAAGCCGTTTGGTAGTTTACAACACGCTTATAACTATCGCTAAACCATTCGAATTTACCTGAAACAAAAGACAGTAAAATAATAAGAACAGGAATTGCAGCGTACTTTAAGTATTTAAAATTCCTTTTAAAATTAATTGCCAGTTTAAACGGAATTGGGTTTAGCTCTATTGCTTTTTGCTCAATACTCGCCATTAACAATTCTGTTTGCTCTGTGTTTTCGTTAAGCTGAAGTACATTAAGCAACTTATCGTTGACTTCTGGAAAATGGCTCCCTATAATTTTAGAGGCTTCCTTATAATTTATCCCTTTTTTTAGTTTAAACAATTTTGCTAAAGGACGTATAATAAACATAAAAAACAAAGACAACTCCACGAGTATAAAAACCCAAAACAAAAGCGTTCTTAGTGCTGTGTTTAACCAAAGTGTATATTCTATTAAAAGCGTAAATAAAAAGTATAGTAAGCCTATTGCAAAAAATAGGATTACTCCCTTTATTAAATCATTGGCATAGTACTTTTTAACAAATGATTCTAATTTATGTTGTATGTTTTTAAAATTGCTCAAAAGCCACTCTTTGTTAGATTGAACTAATAAAACTACAATTTTATTATTAACTTGTAGTGCAAAATTATATAACATTCTGTTAAAGTATCTATTACAAATTGTTGTATTTGTTTAATCGATAATTGTTTTATTATAAATATGAAAGACCTGAAATATTTAGCAGCACTCAGTATTCCACTATGTGCTGTAATTGGAATGTGTTTAAAAGATATTTGGTTTTACTTAACGCCTGTATATGCTTATGTTTTTATTCCTGTTTTAGAGCTTTTATTGCCTCAAAATAACGCTAATTTTACTAAAGAAGAAACAGAAAATAGAAAAGTAAACCCGCTTTTTAATTGGCTGTTATACCTTAATTCACCAATCGTGTTTTTAGTGTTGATTTGGGCTTTATTAGAAGTGTCGTCAGGCTCTCTTAAAACTTTTGAATATATTGGTTTGGTGTTAACAACTGGAATGGTTTTAGGGATAAACGGCATTAATGTTGGGCATGAACTTGGTCATAGGTTACATAGTAATGACCGTTTTATAGGTAAATTGTTATTGCTTCCTTCGCTTTATATGCACTTTTTTATTGAGCATAATCACGGGCATCACTTGCATGCTGCTACAAAAGAAGATCCTGCAACTGCAAGATACAATCAAAATGTCTATTCGTTTTGGATTACCTCAACCATTAGACAATATATAAGCGCTTGGAGGATTCAAATATCCCTTTTAAAAAACAATAATCACTCCTTCCTCTCTTTGAAAAACGATATGTTTTGGTTTGCAATTCTTCAAGCATCATACCTTACTACTATATTTTTAATTTTTGATGAAATAGGATTGATTTTTGCTTTATTAACGGCTTTAACAGCATTTTTACTTCTTGAAACTGTAAACTATATTGAACATTATGGTTTATTGCGGTTAAAAAATGATTCTAATCGTTACGAGCGCGTTAAAGAAATTCATTCGTGGAATTCAAACCATGTTGTGGGTAGAATTATTTTATATGAACTTACAAGGCATAGCGACCATCATTATAAATCTTCAAAAAAGTATCAAATTTTAGAGTGCCATGACGAAAGCCCTCAATTACCTTTTGGTTATCCAACCTCAATGGTATTGACTTTAATTCCTCCATTGTGGTTTTATATTATGAATAAACGTGTGCCCAAAGAAATGATTTTGGTATAAAATATTTCTTTTCATAATTATCGTTTTATCTTTGCCGAAAGTTAATACACATGAGTAACTCTGTTCGTGTGCGTTTTGCACCAAGTCCAACAGGACCTTTACATATTGGAGGCGTGAGAACAGCGCTTTATAATTATTTATTTGCTAAAAAACATAGGGGCACATTTGTGCTTCGTATTGAAGATACCGACCAAAACCGTTATGTTGAAGGTGCGGAACAGTATATTATTGATGCCTTAAATTGGTGTGGTATTCCTTTTGATGAAGGTCCGGGAAAAGAAGGTGAATTTGGGCCTTATAGACAAAGTGAGCGCAAGCATATCTATAGAGATTATGCTAAGAAATTAGTTGATGAAGGAAAAGCATATTACGCATTTGACACTACCAAAGAACTAGATTTTTATAGAAAAGGTCACGAATCGAAGGGTAAAACCTTTGTATATAACTGGCATAACAGAGAAAAAGGTCGTTTAGTAAATTCTTTAGCACTGTCGCCTGAAGATACTCAATCCAGAATTGATGCTGGTATTGATTATGTGATTCGGTTTAAGTCTCCACAAGATAAAACTTTATATTTAACCGATATTATTCGAGGCAATATAAAAATTGACACTAATGTATTGGATGATAAAGTATTATTTAAAGCAGATGGCATGCCAACCTATCATTTGGCAAATATTATAGATGATCATTTAATGGGAATTTCTCATGTGATTCGTGGTGAAGAATGGCTGCCATCGCTTGCTTTACACTATCAATTATATAAGGCCTTTAGTTGGAAAGTTCCTGAATTTGCACACCTTCCTTTAATATTAAAACCCACAGGAAAAGGAAAATTAAGCAAGCGTGATGGCGATAAACTTGGTTTTCCAGTATTTCCTTTAGGGTGGAAAGATCCAACTACCGGTGACGTTTCAAGGGGTTATAAAGAAGATGGCTATTTTCCGGAAGCTATGGTTAATTTCTTAGCGCTTTTGGGTTGGAATCCAGGAACAGAACAAGAAATTTTTAGTTTAGAGAAATTAATAAGCACCTTTGAATTAGAGCGGGTACATAAAGCAGGTGCTCGTTTTGATCCTGATAAAATCAAATGGTTTAATCTTCATTATATGCAGAAACAAAATAATGATGAATTAGCTAAACAGTTTTTACCAATACTAAATAATCAACTAAACGTCATTGCGAGTGAAACGAAGCAATCTGTTCCAAACAATGAGATTATCACGTCGCAAACTCCTCTTAATGACATTGATATTGATTATGTCTCCTTAGTTATTGGACAAATAAAAGAACGTGCCACTTTTGTAAGCGATTTTTGGGGTTTAAGTCATTTCTTTTTTGTTGCTCCGGAAACTTATAATGAAAAAGCATTTAAAAAAGCTATTAAAGACGAAACCAAAGAATTAATAAGCAAATTACTCTCAATTGTTAATAGTGTTGATGACTATACTATTGAAAATATTCAAACACAAATTAAGGGTTGGATAACAACCAATGACATTGGGTTTGGAAAGGTAATGATGCCTTTACGATTGGCTTTGGTTGGCGCATTGCAAGGTCCTGATGTTTTTAATATTATGTTTTTGATAGGAAAAACCGAAACACTAAATCGGATTGAGGCTATGATTAAAGCAATTTAAATGAGAATTATGAGATTCCCGCCTACTCGGTAATGACAATAGGTTGTTAAAACGTAATCATTGCGGAGAAGACAAAAGTTTCTGGATTTCCCTTAAAATTGTTTGTGGTGGTATTGAGCTTTTCAAATATATTTAAAAACCCATAAATATATTGTACTCTTACCTTTAGAAATCCTATCCCTGCTGTAAAACCAACAGCGCCATTAATATTAAATTTAGAAATATCCGTAATCTCTGAAGCTGATAAACCATCATATTCATTTAAAAAAAACGTTTCTTGTTGGCTATTTTTAAATTCTAGATTGCCATTGTATTGCAATTGTGGTCCAGCATCAAAGGTAAGATTGCTTCTAATTATTTTACCATGAAGAAAAAACCCTAACTGCGCGGCCATAAGTTTATATTCAATCTTTTCATTCCCAATAACATCATTAGTCATCCTTCCAGAAACATCAAATGTGTTTTCCGAAATTTGCATGCCGTAACTTACATTGTACCATCTGTGTGGTATATCTACGGTTGAAGCAAAGCCAACAGTAAAACCAGAGCCTTGAATAGTTGTGAAATTATCTGTTTTAATATTAAATTGGGTGAAACCCCCACCGATACTAAATCCGTTTTTTATAACAAAATTTTGCGGTTGTGCGTGGGTTATTGTAACAAAAAGGGTAGCAAATACTACTAATAAGGTAAGCTGTTTGTTTTTCATGTTAGTTTTCGGTGTTGGAAAACAAATATAACTTAATTTAGTAATCAAATATTTTTATCTGTTCGTATTTAATTTTTTAAAAAAATCAGATAGAATATGCAAATACAAATTTTATTAATTTTTAAGCTATTAACTTAGCGTATTTCTAACCATTTAAAAAAATTGCCATGGGTCAATATATTTTCATTCCACTTGCTTTCTTCGGATTAATAATTCTAATCTCAGCATTTTTTATTGTTAAACAGCAAACCGCAGTTATTATAGAGCGTTTTGGTAAATTTCACAGTATTCGTCAGTCTGGATTGCATTTAAAAATTCCTTTAGTAGATAGGGTTTCTGGTCGTTTAAGTCTAAAAATCCAACAACTTGATGTTATGATTGAAACCAAAACATTAGATGATGTGTTTGTTCGATTAAAAGTTTCTGTTCAATTTAAAGTTATCAAACTTAAAGTATATGATGCTTTTTATAAATTAGATTATCCACATGACCAAATAACATCTTATGTGTTTGATGTGGTCCGTGCTGAAGTGCCTAAAATGAGACTTGACGATGTTTTTGTGAAAAAAGATGATATAGCAATCGCCGTAAAAAAAGAACTTAACGAAGCCATGATGGATTATGGTTATGACATTATTAAAACTCTAGTCACCGATATTGACCCTGATTCCCAGGTAAAAGAGGCTATGAACAGAATTAACGCTGCAGAACGCGAAAAGGTAGCTGCTCAGTTTGAGGGTGATGCAGCTCGTATTTTGATTGTTGAAAAAGCAAAAGCTGAAGCCGAAAGCAAACGATTACAAGGGCAGGGTATTGCCGATCAAAGACGCGAAATTGCTCGTGGTTTAGAAGAAAGTGTTGATGTCTTAAATAAAGTTGGTATCAACTCCCAAGAGGCCTCAGCGCTTATTGTTGTAACACAACATTATGACACGCTTCAGGCTATTGGTGGTGAAACAAATAGTAACTTAATATTACTTCCTAATTCTCCTCAAGCCGGAAGTAACATGCTTAATGATATGGTGGCTAGTTTTACTGCTAGCAACCAAATTGGTGAAGCAATGAAAGAGCAGAATAGAAAAAATAAGGATGAATAATTTAATCGTTGCTTATTAAAAAAACCTCGAAGCTAAATACTTCGAGGTTTTTTTGATTGAATTTATTTTAATAAAGCTCCCGCCTCTAAAACCAGTAACTCATTTTTATCTTCTAGAGCTTTTTCAATAAAATCATTAATGTCGGCATTCCGCTTAAACCCGATCTTTAATAAAACTCCCAGTGTTAACATAGCGGCAATTCGAGTTCCTGTTTTTTTAACCGCAGTAGCAAATAGTGGTTGCAACTCGTCATAAGCAACGTTCTTTGCTAATTCTTGAATTTCAGTCTTAACTTTTTGTTGCTTTTCTTCTGGTAAATTGGTATACTTTTTCCCTAATTGCTTAATGACATCAATAGGCTTACGCTGAGATTGTTGTTGTGGTTTTGGTTGCTTTTGGTTGGTTTCTATTTTGGTCTTTTGCTTAGTCCATGTATCTCGCAAACCAACAGTTTTGTTAAACACTAATTTTTCTGAGGTTGAATCATCATCAACATTAAAATATCCTAACCGTTGAAATTGAAATCGTTCTCCTGGTTTTGCTTCAGCTAGACTTGGTTCTAAATAAGCCTTTGTTACAGTTAAAGACTTTGGATTAATAAAATCCATAAACGTTTTATCTTGATGGCTATCTGGTGCTTCGTCTAAAAATAATCTATCATACGCTCTCACTTCTGCTTTTACTGCATGCTCTATAGATACCCAATGTAGTGTCCCTTTTACTTTGCGCAAACTAGCCTCACTTCCACTTCCGCTTAAACTATTAGCATCATAGGTACAGTGAATCTCTGTAATATTTCCTTCTACGTCTTTAACAACACTCTCTCCCTTAATAATATATGCGTTTTTTAAGCGCACTTCTTTACCTGGTGTTAATCTAAAATATTTACTGTTAGCATTTTCTTTAAAATCGTCTCGTTCAATATACAATTCACGTGAAAATGATAATTTTCTATATCCTGCATTATCATCCTCCGGGTTGTTTTCTGCTTCCAGCCATTCCTCTTTGCCTGCTGGATAATTTGTAATTACAAGTTTAATTGGATTTAAAACGGCCATCACACGATTTGCTGTTTTGTTTAAATCTTCTCTAACACAAAACTCTAAAAGAGAAACGTCTATTATATTTTCTCTTTTAGCAACTCCAACCGCTTCTACAAATTTTCGAATTGAATTTGGTGTATAGCCACGTCGCCTTAATCCTGAAATTGTTGGCATCCGCGGGTCGTCCCAACCAGAAACAATTTGTTGTTCAACCAAAGTTAACAACTTACGCTTGCTCATAATAGTAAAGCTCAAGTTTAAACGTGCAAACTCGCGTTGTTTTGGGGCTAATGGAAGTGTTTTAGAGCTGTATTGGTGTACTTGGTCTCTAAACCAATTATAGAGCTTTCTGTGGGGTTTAAATTCTAAAGAGCATAAAGAATGTGACACCTGCTCAATGTAATCGCTTTCGCCATGTGTCCAGTCGTACATTGGGTAAATACACCAATTATCTCCTGTTCTGTGGTGTATTGCGTGCATGATGCGATACATAATAGGATCGCGCATTAGCATGTTTGGGTCTTCCATATCGATTTTCGCACGCAATACATGTGTGCCCGCTTTAAACTCACCTTTTTTCATGCTATTAAATAGGTCTAAATTATCGGCTATTATTCTATCGCGAAAAGGGCTATTGATACCAACCTGTGTGGGTGTCCCTTTTTGTTCGGCTATAATTTCACTAGATTGAGAATCAACATAGGCTTTACCGTCTTCAATCATATTAATGGCCCAATCATAAAGCATTTGAAAATAATCGGAAGAATAGCATTCTTTAGCCCATTTGTAGCCCAACCAGGAAATGTCTTTTTTAATAGCATCAACATATTCTTGCTCTTCCTTTATTGGGTTAGTGTCGTCGAATCGAAGGTTTACGGGAGCGTTATATCGTTCGCCTAAACCAAAACTAATTCCAATGGCTTTCGTGTGTCCAATATGCAAATAGCCATTTGGTTCTGGTGGAAAACGAAAGCGCAATTTGTTTTTGGGCATTCCATTAGCTAAATCTTCTTCTATGATGTGCTCAATAAAATTAAGTGATTTCCCTGCTTCAGACATAATAAATTTATATACTACAAAACTAGATAATTTTTAATTCATATTTTTACAAAAAAACATTAAGATGAGAATACAATTTGTTGTTGTTTTTGTGAGGCTGTTGCTTGGTCTTATTTTCTTTTGGCAAGGTTTTGGAAAAGTTTTTTCCTGGGGAATTGATGCTGTTTATAATAATAGTTTTAAACCCTTTGAAGATACTTTTTTACCTGAGTTTGTTTTAAAGTCTGCTGTATATTTTACATCTGTTGTGGAGTTTCTGGGTGGGCTTTTATTAATTATTGGTTTATTTAGAAAACAAGTGTATTATCTTTTTGCTTTTGTGCTTTTAATTGTTGCTTTCGGTCAGGGACTACAATCTCCTATTTGGGATTTGCAACATGTGTTTATTAGAAGTGTCTTGTTGGTGTTTTTAATGATGATGTTTGACAAAGACTCTCTTAACTTGGATCGATTTATAAAAAAAGCTAATAACTAAAATGGGGGTAATAAAAGTTGATAATATTAGAGTGTACGCCTATCATGGGTGTTTAGACCAAGAAACGATAATTGGTAGTGATTACCGCGTTGATGTTGCCGTAAAAGCGGATTTAATGGCTTCTAGCGCTTCAGATGATTTAAACGACACTGTAGATTATGTATTGCTTAATCTTATTGTAAAAGAGGAAATGGGTATAGCTTCTAAACTACTTGAAACCGTCTGTAATAGAATTATAAATCGTATTTTAAAAGAGAGTTTCTTGGTAAATAAGGTAACTGTGGCAATATCTAAGTTAAATCCTCCAATAGGTGGTGATGTGGAAAAGGTAACTATTAAAATAACCAAAAAACGAAAAAATCAATAGTGTGTAGGGTAAACACTTAATTTTTTTTACATTTGCTGTCCATTAAAAAGGGCGTCTTGGCCGAGTGGCTAGGCAGAGGTCTGCAAAACCTTGTACAGCGGTTCGAATCCGCTAGACGCCTCAACCAAAAAGAGACACAAATTTGTGTCTCTTTTTTATTCTCTAATTTCTTCTATAAACTCTTGTGGGTTTAGTTTGTCTTTAGGTAAGAACCCTTTTACTATGAGTACAAACCCACAAATAATTAATATTAAACCCAACAGCTTCTTAACTTTTAAAATACGGTTTGGTGTTAGTTTTCTTTTTAATTGTTTTGCTAGCAGTATCTTAAGTAAATCGGTTAAGAAATATGCTGAAATCATCGTTCCAAAAAACACTAAGAACCGGTTGGTATCATTTTCTAAGCTTGGTCCAGTAATAATAATAACACCTAACCAAAATACTAAAACGCCTATATTTATAAAATTAAGAAGAAATCCTTTTATGAATAATCCTAAATAATTGTTTTTTGGAAATTGTATTTCACTTGCTTCTGTTGTGGTTTTCTTTGGTTTTTTAAGAAAAATAATAATCCCATAAATGGTTATTATCATACCCCCAAACACAAATAATCCTGGTTGATTGTTTAAGTTTTCTAAGAGTTGGTAACTACTAAAATATGCTATTCCAATAAAAAAAACATCTGCTATAATAACACCTAAATCAAACGCAACTGCTGCTCTAAATCCTTTAGTAACACTTGTTTCAAGAAGCACAAAAAAAACAGGGCCAATCATAAAGGCTAAAAAAAATCCTAAAGGAATTGCTGTTTGAATGTCTTCTATCATTGTTCTTTAATAAAAATGCTGAATATAATATTCAGCATTAAAATGAAGTCTAACAAATATAGTAAATGTCGTATAACTTCTTATAATTATTAACTTCTATCTTTTATTAATCCATGTGCTTTATTCTACCTCCAATTACTCGACTCTTGTTAACTGTTTTTGGGTTGCCATAAATATATACATCTCCTCCTGCTCTAATTCTAACATCTACCAACTCTGAAGCATTAACATCTGCTTCTCCTGCTGCATTGATTAAAATTTTTGTTGTTTCTGTTTTAAGCTCTTTTCCTTTATAAACGCCTCCAGTATTTATTAATATATCTTGCTTTAAAGCTTTTCCTACCGTTTCAATAACACCTCCGGTAACAGATTTTATACTAGCAACTTTAACCTTTAAATTAACGTTTATTCTCGCGCCTTCCTGTGCTTTAAGTTCTATTTCAAATTGTTTTATCTTGTTTTTAGAGGTAATAATTGCACCTTCGTTAGCATCTAAAACGTCTATATTTGTATAATATAGTGTTACTGTTGTGTTTTTACCATCAAAACTTTCTTCAAGTTTCATTCTAATTTTTAGCTTTCCGTTTTTATTAATAACAACAACATCGTCGGCATTATGACCAGAAATAACTACTTTGTTTTCTTTTGATTTAACCAATTGTACTTCTATTAAATCATACACTTTTAATTTTTGAAACTCTCCTATTGTTTTCTCAATAGTATTTTGTCCCGTTACAACCGATGCTAATAGAATAGCGAATAATGTTAGCGTGTTTTTCATTTTATTTTATTTTATAATTTTATATGTAAATAACAAGAACTATGCCTCGTTCTTACCTATTAACGTAAAATCTAGATGTTTTCTTACTAAATCAGCTTGTTTTACTTTAACAATCACTTCATCTCCTAATTGATATGTATTCTTTGTAGTTTCTCCTACTAGGGCATATTCGTCTTGATCAAAGCGATAATAGTCGCCTTTAATGTCGCGAATACGTACCATACCTTCGCATTTATTCTCTATAATTTCCACATAAATTCCCCAATCTGTAACACCTGATATTACACCAGAAAATTCTTGGTCTTTATGATCTTGCATAAATTTAACTTGCATATATTTTATAGAATCTCGTTCGGCTTTTGTGGCTAGGTTTTCCATATTTGACGAGTGTGAGCATTTTTCTTCAAAAACATCTTCATTAACCGACTTATTACCGTCTAAATAATATTGTAATAAGCGATGTACCATTACATCTGGATACCTCCGTATTGGTGATGTAAAATGTGTATAATAATCAAACGCTAGGCCATAATGTCCTATATTATGTGTTGTATACTCCGCCTTGCTCATGGCGCGTATAGTAAGGGTATCTACTAAATTTTGCTCTTTTTTACCATTAACTTCTTTTAATAAATTATTTAAAGAACTGGTTGTGCTTTTTCGGTCTTTAAAATTGAGTTTATAACCAAACTTATTCACTATATTTTGTAAAGCAGCGAGTTTTTGGTCGTCTGGTTCATCATGAACACGATATACAAACGTTTTCTTTGAGTTTTGTTTACCAATAAATTCAGCAACCTTTTTGTTTGCTAGAAGCATAAACTCCTCTATTAATTTATTAGCGTCTTTACTGGTTTTAAAAAATACTCCAACAGGATTACTATTTTTGTCTAAGTTGAATTTAACCTCAACCTTATCAAACGATATAGCCCCTGCTTGCATACGCTGTTTACGCATAATTTTTGCAAGTTGATTTAATTTTAAAACCGCATCAACAATAGTCTGATTGGTTTTATATGCCTTTCCTGTAATTGAAACTTCTTTAGAAATATTTTTTGTTTTTGTTTCAATAATTTCCTGAGCTTCTTCGTAAGAAAAACGAGCATCACTATGGGTTACTGTACGGCCAAACCACTGGTTTTTAATTTGTGCTTTATCATTTACTTCAAATACAGTGGAAAAGGTGAATTTTTCTTCATGCGGTCTTAAAGAACAGGCATTATTAGATAATACTTCTGGAAGCATTGGTACTACTCTATCAACTAAATAAACAGACGTTGCGCGTTCGTAAGCTTCATCATCTAAAACTGTACCTTCTTGTAAATAATATGAAACATCTGCTATATGGATTCCTATTTCATAATTTCCATTTTTCAATACTTGAAAAGATAAAGCGTCATCAAAATCTTTAGCGTCTTTAGGATCTATAGTAAAGGTTAAAACCTTTCTCATGTCTCGACGCTTTTTTATTTCTGCTTCATTAATAGAGGTATCTATTTTATTAGCGTATTCTTCTACTTCAAGTGGAAATTCATAAGGTAAGCCATACTCGGCTAAAATAGAATTAATCTCCGTATTGTGCTCTCCGGGCTTTCCTAAAACCTTAATAACTTTACCATAAGGAGAATCTGCTTTTTCTGGCCAGTCTTCTAATTTTACTAATACTTTATCACCGTCTTCAGCTTTATTAATTTTATTGATAGGGATAAAAATATCAGTATACATTTTAGTGTTATCAGCAATTAAAAATGCGTAACTTTTATGTATTTGAATAACACCTACATACTCTGTTTTAGCGCGTTTAATTACTTTGGTTATTTCGCCTTCTAATTTTCCACGTTTTCTTCTTTTGTAAGTATAAAATTCTATTTCGTCGCCATGTAAAGCTTTATTAATATTGTTTGGTGCTATAAAAATATCGTCATCAAAATCTTCACAAATTACATAACCCGTTCCTCGTGCTGAAACATCTAAAATTCCAGTATAATACTCTGATGTTGTAATAGCTTTAAATTTTCCTCGCTCTTCCTCTTCAATTTCTTGCTTTGCTTTTAAGCGCTGTAAAGTTTTTATAATTTGATTTCTACTACTAGCATCGTTTATACCAAGTTTAGCAGCTATTTGTTTGTAATTAAAAGATTTATTTCTTTCGTTTTTTAAAATACTTAAGATAGTATTTGTTAGGTTGGAAATCTTGTTATTTGATTTCCTTTTTTTCTTTCTTTTCATTTATTATTTGTAATCATATTCTTTTCCTAAGATATATAGGAACTTGTTATTTTAAACTTAATAAAAGTGAAGTTCAGTGCATTAAGTTTTTGCAAAGCTACGCTTTAAATATTAAATTACATTTTCTCTGTGTTAAAAAAGGTTTAAATAAAAATGTAAGTCCTTAATATATTCTTTCATATAACAATTAAAGTGTATTTATAAAGGTTATTCACATTTAATATTATAATAACATTTATCTTTTTAAAATTAAAATAAAATGATGTTTATTATAGTGTGTTAATAGTAACTATAACTTTATATATAATTACTTTGAAAATACATTATCTACTGTTTATTATATCACTATTAACAAGTTATTAATAGTATAATGTATTTATTGATAGCTTTTTAATTAATAATATTAACAAGTTTTATAAAGTTAAGATAACAGCTTTTTTTAATAATAATTTTTTATTTTATTGTTTATATATATATAATTTTAAATCATAACATTGTAATTGTTTTACATAAAAATATTTGGAATTTAAATAGACATTTTTTCTTATAAAAATTTTAAAACTAACAAAAAATAGTTATAAAATATAACCATTAGATATTAACAGTTTATTAATATAGTAATTAACAGTTGTGTTTTTACAATCCTTATTTTGTACTTTTATAATTTAATAATAATTAGATTTTCATCGCCATGAAAACACTAAAATAATCTTTAAAAAATGAAAATTTCAATAGGTAACGATCATGCTGGAACAAAATATAAATTTGCAATAATTAAACTTCTAGAATCCAAAGGTATTACAGTTACAAATTATGGAACAGATACTTCTGATAGTGTTGATTATCCTGATTTTATTCATCCAGTAGCAGAAGATGTTGAAAGTAATAAATCAGACATAGGAATTATTATTTGTGGAAGTGGGAATGGAGCTTCTATGACAGCAAATAAACACCAAGACGTAAGAGCAGCGTTATGTTGGTCAACCGAAATAGTTGCTCTTTCAAGACAACATAATAATGCAAACATTTTAAGTATTCCAGCACGTTTTACCGCTTTACCTCAAGCATTAGATATGGTGGATACATTTTTAAATACGCCTTTTGAAGGCGGAAGACATCAAAATAGAGTAGATAAGATTCCTGTTTCTTGTTAAATGAATAATTCACATTCTCATAATCATAAACACGAGTTAAAGGATAAAAAACTTTTTATTACTATACTACTCAATGTTGTAATTACTGTTACTCAAATTATAGGAGGAGTTGTGTCTGGGAGTTTATCTTTATTAAGCGATGCTTTACATAATTTTAGCGATGTTATTTCTTTAGTAATTAGTTTTATAGCGTCTAAACTCTCTAAAAAAAAAGCGTCAATAAACAGAACATTTGGTTATAAAAGAGCAGAAATACTAGCGGCTTTTATTAATGCATCTACTTTAGTGATTGTTGCTATTTTATTAATTATTGAATCCATTAAGCGCTTTCAAAATCCACAAGAAATAGAATCAAACATAGTTATTTGGCTATCTCTTTTAGCAATAATTACTAATGGTTTTAGCGTATTATTAATTCAAAATGATTCTAAAAACAACCTAAATCTACGTTCGGCGTATCTTCATCTTTTTACAGATATGATGGCAAGTGTCGCCGTATTGATAGGTGGTTTATTAATGCGTTATTATCAAATGTTTTGGGTAGATAGTGTCTTAACATTTTTAATAGCCATATATTTAATATGGGTAGGTTACGATTTGCTTAAAAAAGCCACTAAAATTTTGATGTTATTTACACCAGAACAAGTGAATATAAAAGAAATGTTAAGATTGGTACATAAAATACCTAAAGTTAATAAATTACATCATGTACACGTTTGGTCTTTAAATGATGACGAATTACATTTAGAAGCACATCTTGATCTAAAAGAAAATGTTAGCATTTCAGAATTTGATTTAATCTTAATCAAAATAGAAGCGTTGCTACATGATAAATTTAAAATAAATCATATAACTATACAACCAGAGTTTAATAAAGGAGATTCTAAAAATGTAATTATTCAAGATTAATGTTAACCGTAAAAACTAAATATTTTAATGAATTAACAACTACAGAGCTTTATAATTTATTACAATTAAGAAGTGCCGTTTTTGTTGTAGAACAAAAGTGTGTATATCAAGATATTGATGGAAAAGATAAAGACGCTTTACATGTTATAGGTGTTAAAAATAATACTATAGTAGCCTATACAAGGATTTTTAAACCTGGAGATTATTTTAATGAAACGAGTATAGGTAGAGTCGTAGTGGCGCAAAACGAACGTCAACATAAGTATGGATATAAAATTATGACCGCTTCTATAGAAGCTGCTAAGGATATTTTTAATGAAACCAAAATTAAATTATCAGCACAAATATATTTAAAACAATTTTACAATAATTTAGGATTTATTGAAAAAGGTGAAGAATATTTGGAAGACGGTATTCCACATATTGAGATGATAAAAAAATAGGCTACTGTTTTTTTGAAGCTATATAGGTAATTAATATTTCTACACGCCTATCAAACTTAGCCTCACCACCGAGAGGGAATTTACGACGCATTCCCACATATTTCATTCGCTTTTTATTAACTCCTTTTCCAGCTAAATAGTAATAAATATACTTAGCTCTAGCTACAGAAAGATTGCGCTTTTTAGTTTTTCTATCTACCGCATCTCTTGCGAATTGTGTACAACACACATGCCCTTGAATAGTGAAGTATAAGTCTTCACGTTCTTTAAGTATTTTAGCTATTTTCTCAAGTGTTTCAATGGACTCTGGAAGGATTTCGCTATACCCTGTTTTAAATAAAATATTTTCTAGAATTACTTTATCTCCAACCTTAAGCTCCCCCTTTAATGTAGATTCAGTATGCTGTTCTTCTTTTATAACTTCTTTCCGAGGAGGAATATAAACTACCGCTATAATCTCAACCTTTCTATTAAGACCCCTAATAATATTAGCATCTTTTGTAAATACCGTCTTCAATAATATTTCACCTTTTCCGTCTACGTTGCTTATTAGGGAATTGTCAATCTCATTTTCAGAAAATAGAGATTTTATAGCATTTGCGCGTTGTTGCGATAATAAAAGGTTATAAGAGTCGCTTCCGCGATCATCACAAAAACCGTAGATATCTATTCTTTGTACATCTTGTTTTTGTATATTTCTAATGAATAAAAGAAGTCTATTCTGTTCAATTTCTGACACACCAAACTGATCAGTATCAAAATACACCACATGTTTAATTTCATTTTGAGACCAAAGGAAATTGCTTAATAATAAAAAGAAAATTATAATTTTTCTCATATTATAACCTAAATATTAGTTTATCATAATTTAAAAGCCACAATAAATTTTAGGAACCTAGTTTAAATAGCTATTGTATTTGTTTATATTACTCAATATTTCTGCAGCAGTTTTTATTTCGGTATTGTGTGCTAAATAATATTCATGCAAGCCCTCTCTATAAAAATAGCGTTTAATAATTTCGTTTTCTAAAAGGGAAGAAAGTTGTTCTTTGTTTTCATTTACCGCTTGGTTTTTTAAATCATTAAGGCTTAGCATTAGTTTTTTGTAATCACCAGATAAATCTTTCATCAACTCTTCTTTCGTGGCCATCTCCTTTACTTTAACCAAGGCTGTTTCTGTTTTGGTTTTAAAATCAAAATTATTTTGATATAAATAAGATTTAAACATTTTAAAATCCGAATCAGACAATTTAAAAGTTGATAAATCTGGTTCAGGGTGATTATAATAATAATTTGTAGCAAAATTAAAAACGTAGTCGTTGCTTAGTATGGCTTTAGTAATTGTAGATGGTTTTGATAATGCAATTTCAACATCTGGCTCTATGCCTCCGCCATCAAATACAGACCTACCATTTTTAGTTTTAAACTCGTTAAAATCTTCCTTTTTTACACGCACAGCATCTCCTTTTTCATCTCTATGCCAATAATCTAACGCCTGAATACATCTCCCAGAAGGTGTATAATATCTAGAAATAGTAACCTTAATCCGTGTTCCGTATGTTAAAGGTTTTGGTCGCTGTACAAGCCCCTTCCCAAAACTTCTAGAACCAATAATTACTGCACGATCTAGATCCTGTAAAGACCCTGACACAATTTCACTAGCTGATGCGCTACCACCATCTATTAACACAATTAAAGGAATTAGTGTATCAATTGGATTATTTTTAGTAAAATATGTCTTATTGTATTTTTCTACTTTAGATTTAGTTGTTACCACTAATTGCCCTTTAGACACAAAAAGATTTACGATGTTGATAGCCTCTGACAATAACCCTCCTGGGTTGCCACGTAAATCTAAAATTATGCTTTCCGCTCCTTCAGCCTTTAACTCTTTTAACGCATTTGCCGTTTCTCGAGATGCTTTTCTATTAAATTTAGTTAAGGCTATATACCCTGTTTTGTCGTTAACCATATCAAAAAGGCTTACTGCATTTATTTCAACTTCTTGACGTGTAATCGTTGTAGTATTAGTTTTTCCTTGTCTTACATAAGTTACGTTAACTTTAGAACCAGGAGCTCCTCTTAGTAAATCACCAGCATTTTCTTTAAAAGTTGAAACCAAAATATTTTCTACTTTTATAATTTCATCTCCAGCTTTAAGACCAGCATTATCTGCCGGATAATCCTTGTAAGGCTCCATGATTAGTAATTTATCTTTAAGTGTTTTCACGCTTGCTCCAATTCCTATGTAATCACCAGTATTATTTATTCGTGCCGCTTCTACATCTTGTTCGTTCATAAAAACCGTGTATGGATCAAGGTCTTTAAGCATATTTTTTATAGCCGTATCCATTAAATCACCCGGATTAGTTTCATCAACATAATTCATGTTAATTTCTTTAAACAAAGTTGTAAAGATTTCAATTTGTTTAGCGATTTCGAAAAAATCACTTCTAAAAGCGACACCAGTAAATAAAAGAGTAATTACTAAAACAGGAATTATAATTTTTGATTTCAATTTTTGTTTCATCACAGTATTTTATTTATTAGAAACAGCCTCATTAAATTTTTTAAACACTAATTCCATTCTCGTCTCTATTTGATTTAGCGTAGGCTTATCGTTTCCAATGTACAAAATCATAAACGTATATTGTGTTGTAATGTTGTTAAAATATGTAGTCTTGTGTAATCTATAAGACTCTCTTAATAATCGTTTTATCCTATTTCTATCAACAGCCTTTTTAAAATTACGCTTACTAACAGAGACACCCGTTTTTACAATAGTATTATCATTAAAAGACGTTTGAAGATATACCAACCGCATCGGGTAAGCAGAAACAGATTGCCCCTCTAAAAACAATTGTTCAATAAGCTTTTTGCTTTTTAATTTTTCTTCATACGAAAATGACGCGTCCATTTTTTAAATATTAAAACAAAAATAGGGATAAGATATGATAAGAGTTTTAAAAATAAAAAAAGTCTAATTAACCCCTTTTACATTAATTTTTTTTGCGGTATTTTTTTTAGTTGAAGTAACTGTATTATTTTGCGGAGCAAGCCGTATCGAGTTATTGTATTTGTTGATGTCAGCCATTTTATTTTTTGCATCTATCACAACCGATTTAATACCCTTTTTAGGCTTATTAATTGTAAATGAATACGAAGGGTTTGCCCAAGACCAATCTTTTAAAATTGTTCTAGAAGAATTACTAGGCTTTTCACCTCGCATCATTTGTAATGGAATATAAAATTCTTCTTTAGTACCATCCGCATATTCAACTTCTATATCTAAAGGCATTGGCATAAGCCCAACACGCTGGAGGCTTATAACAGATGATTCTCCGCGCTCCAGTACACCTCTAATACTATAATCTATAGTATTGGTGGTTTGTGCAAAATCTGTTAAATACCACCTTAATTCTAGTCCAGACACTTTTTCTGCAGAACGTATAAAATCATTTGGTGTTGGATGTTTAAAATGAAAATCGACATAATACTTTTTAATAGTCTTCTTTAAATTATCATCACCAATAACATAACCTAATTGTGATAAAAATACAGAGCCTTTACTATATGCAGAAATACTATAAGAGCTGTTAAGTTCATATCTATCCGCATGCGTTGTTAGCGGTTGTTCTTTTCTTGAAAGCGCCAATTTAATATAACTTTTATAAGCGCGTTCTGTGGGGTGTATTTTGTTTCTATTCATAATATCATTCATAGCCAAACCACTTATATAACTTGTAAACCCTTCGTCCATCCAAGGATGCTCACTTTCGTTTGTTGCTAATAAAAATTGAAACCAAGTGTGTGCCATTTCATGAGCTGTTACACCAATTAAACCTCCAAAATTTCGCCCCCCTGTTATTAAAGTGCACATGGCGTATTCCATACCACCATCACCACCTTGAATTACTGAATATTGTTTGTAAGGATATTTACCAATATTATCACTGTAATATTGCATTAATTGAGCAGTTTTTGGCTGTAGATTTTTCCAGTTCTCTTTTGTTTCAGGGTCGTTTTTATAAATAAAATGAAGCATTGGTCCGTTAGACACCTGAAGTGTATCATGAACAAAATCAGGATCAGCAGCCCAAGTAAAATCATGAACATTTGGCGCTACAAAATGCCATGTGTTAGTTAAGCTATTAGATTTCTTAACCTTTTTTGTTTGGTAACCATGACCAATTTCATTAGGATTTTGCAAATACCCCGTTCCGCCAACCACATAATCTTTATCTATAGTAAGTTTTACATCAAAATCACCCCAAACACCATGAAATTCTCTTGCAATATAAGGGTCGGCGTGCCACCCTTCAAAATCATACTCAGCCATTTTAGGATACCATTGCGTCATAGAAAGCGCAACACCTTCTTTATTATTTCTCCCAGAACGACGTATTTGCACAGGTACTTGTCCATCAAAATCCATTGTGAATGCAACAGAAGCCCCAGGCAGAATAGGCTTGTTTAAAGCTACCTCCAGAATGGTTCCAACAGTTTCATAGGTCAAAGTTTTTCCATCTTGAAACAAAGAGTTTACTTTTATATACCCTATTTCGTTAGGTTTAAGTTTACTAATTCTATCTTTAACACGTCTATCAGGGTCTAAAATTGTGCGAGACCTTACATCCATTTCACTTCCAGGTTGAAATGCATTAAAATACAAATGATAATAAACCCTATTTAAGATATCAGGTGAGTTGTTTGTGTATACAAGCGTTTGTTTGCCTTTATATTGATATGTATTAACATTCATATCAATCTCCATTTTATAGTCTACGTGTTGTTGCCAATAAGTTGAAGAGTTTTCTGTTGAAGATTGCCCATAAGTAAAAATAAAGGGAAGGCACAATAATGAAATTAATAATTGCTTCATAATGAATGAATTAACGCTTATAAAAAACGCGAAGATAAGACTTTTTTAATTATTTGAAATTTGCTTAGCTAAAATTAGCGCATTAAACGCATTCACAAGCTTTCCGGATTTTGACAACTCGCTAAATGACTTCACATTGTTTGGGTCGCCACCAACAATAACTTTTATTTTTATAGGCAAACCCGAATCCATTATTATCTGCTTTACTTGAGCTGCTGCTAAACTTGGGAAATACGATCGTATTAACGCAGCGACACCAGCAACAGCAGGTGATGCCATAGATGTCCCCCCAATGGATTCGTATTTATTTTCTGGAAATGTAGAATATATTTTAGAACCCGGAGCAAATACATCAACATTTATTTTTCCGTAGTTAGAGTATTTTGCAACCAAACCTGAACCATATTTTGGCTCAGTAGCACCTACAGTTAAAAATGTACTAGAAACCTCACCCCCATTATTAATAGCATCATTTGGATAAACATTTTTAGTATCAACATCCGCACCTTCGTTTCCTGCGGCATTTACTATAAGCACGTCTTTATCGCTAGCATAAGCGATAGCGTCTCTTACCCAATCACTATGTGGGGAATAATATTTACCAAAACTAGTATTGATGATTTGTGCCCCATTATCGACAGCATATCGTATAGCAAGCGCCACATCTTTATCATATTCGTCACCATTAGGTACAGCTCTTACAGGCATAATTTTCACGTTATTAGCAACACCATTTATACCTTTACCATTATTTCGCTTTGCCGCAATAATTCCTGTTACATGAGTACCATGAATTTCACCTTTATTAATAGGCTTTACATTGTTGTTTCCATAGAATTTTTGAGAAAAATCATCTGGATTATCACCAGTTGTTCTTCCTTTAAAGTCTTTGTTTAAATTATAGTTAAGGCTTTCGGTAAAATGCTCAACACCATCTTTAAGCTCTTTTTTTGCTTTATCCATTGCATCGATACCGTTACTATACATATATTTTGCTATTTGTACAGCGCGAGACAATTCTTGGTCAGCAGTGTTTATTGCATTAACTTCGTCTTTGGTGTAATCTTTTTTATTGAAGTGCTTTGTTAGAACCTTGTCGGCATTATTAACCTGTTGCAAAATTTGCTCATACCGTGTTTTATTAGTTTTTGCTTTTTGATAGGCTTTTTCATATTCAGTTTTTGCCTCATTATATCTAGGATTATTTGTGTCTCCACTTGTTAATAACCGCACATATTCAATTTGCTCATCATACGCATCTCCTAAAAAATTCCACCCGTGTATATCATCAACATAACCATTATTGTCATCGTCTTTTCCGTTATTTGGTATTTCATCAGTATTAGTCCAAATAATATCATCAAGATCCTCATGATTAATATCAATTCCAGAATCTATAACAGCAACAATTACTGTTTTTCCTTTTTTGTTTTTAATAATTTCTTCATACGCTTTATTAACACTCATCCCTGGAATGGTGTCTTTTACTAAATCTAAATGACTCC
>CAYQME010000038.1:0-23566 GCA_964418645.1 uncultured Flavobacteriaceae bacterium | reverse complement strand
TGCCTGAACTCTTCTCTTGAAAATGTATTAGAAATATGCACTTCAACAACAGGTGTTTCAATAGCCTTTACAGCATCTCCTAATCCTACAGATGTATGTGTATAAGCTGCTGCGTTTAAAATAATTCCATCATAACTAAACCCAACTTCATGTAACTTATCTATAAGTTCACCTTCAATATTAGACTGAAAGTAATCAATAGCAACAGTTTGATACCTTTTTTTGACTTCATTTAAAAACTCTGTAAACGATAAACTGCCATATATTTCAGGCTCTCGTTTGCCTAATAAATTAAGATTAGGTCCATTTATAATAATGAGTTTTTTCATACTTCAAATGTATCAAAAAATAAAGCATAACAATGAGCACCAGCTAATTTTTTATAATACTTATATTTGGACTTATGAAATGGAGTCAAGCTTTAAAAGATTATTCACATTATTTAAAAATAGAGAGAGGACTTTCTCAAAACTCTATAAATAGTTATAATCAAGATGTAAAAAAGCTCATTGTTTTTATAGTGCATAATCATGTGAAAGAATCTCCAATATCTATTGAACACGAAAATGTTCAAGAATTTATATACACCATTGCAAAGGAATTAAATGCCAGAAGTCAATCACGATTAATCTCTGGATTACGAAGTTTTTTTGATTATTTAATTTTTGAAGGCTATCGGGAAACAAATCCTTTAGAACTTATTGAATCTCCAAAGATTGGGCGAAAACTCCCCGATACTTTATCCATTGAAGAAATTGATAAAATAATTGCTACTATAGATTTAAGTAATGCACAAGGCGAACGCAACAGAGCTATTATTGAAACGCTGTATAGTTGTGGTTTACGTGTAAGCGAATTGACAAATCTTAAGGTATCCGATTTGTTTTTTGATGAAGGCTTTATTAAAGTTACTGGTAAAGGCGATAAACAACGTTTTGTACCAATTGGTAATACAACTCAAAAATATATTAACACTTATAAGAATGAAGTAAGAACTCACATCCCAATAGTTTCAGCGTATAGAGATACACTATTTTTAAACAGAAGAGGGAAACAACTCTCTAGAGCTATGGTTTTTACTATTGTAAAACAACTTGCCGAAAAAGCAGGAATTAAAAAAACCATTTCCCCACATACATTCAGACATTCTTTTGCGACACATTTACTAGAAAATGGTGCCGATTTAAGAGCTATACAGCTTATGCTTGGACATGAAAGTATTATAACTACTGAAATTTATATGCATGTTGACAAAAGCCACCTAAGAGATGTAATTGATACGTTTCATCCAAGGAAATAAACTAGTTCCTGCAAAGGCAAAAATGCACTACTTCGCAATATTTACAGCTCTAGTTTCTCTAATTACAGTAACCTTTACTTGACCTGGGTACGTCATGTCGGTTTGTATTTTTTGGGAAATTTCAAAAGATAAATTAGCGGCTTTATCATCGCTTACTTTTTCGCTCTCTACAATAACACGAAGCTCTCTACCAGCTTGAATAGCATAGGCTTTATTTACGCCTGAAAAGCCAAAGGCTATATCTTCAAGGTCTTTTAAACGTTGAATATATGAGTCTAATACTTGACGTCTTGCGCCTGGACGTGCACCAGAAATAGCATCACACACTTGAACGATTGGAGATAACAACGATTTCATTTCTATCTCGTCATGATGCGCTCCTATGGCATTACAAACTTCACCTTTTTCACCATATTTTTCGGCCCATTGCATCCCTAAAATAGCATGAGGTGTTTCCATATCCGCTTCGGCATCTGGTACTTTACCAATATCGTGTAACAATCCTGCACGTTTAGCAAGCTTAGAGTTTAAGCCTAATTCGGCAGCCATTACACCACAAAGTTTTGCGACTTCTCTTGAGTGTTGTAATAAGTTTTGGCCATAAGACGAACGGTATTTCATTCTACCTACAGTTTTAATAAGTTCAGGATGCAAACCATGAATTCCTAAATCTATTACTGTACGCTTACCAACTTCAATAATTTCTTGTTCAATCTGCTTTTGTGTCTTTTTAACAATTTCTTCAATTCTTGCAGGATGAATCCTTCCGTCAGTAACTAATTTATGAAGTGATAAACGTGCAATCTCACGTCGCACAGAATCAAAGCATGATAAAATTATAGCTTCGGGTGTGTCGTCAACAATAATTTCTACACCAGTTGCAGCTTCTATAGCCCTAATATTACGTCCTTCACGACCAATAATCCGTCCTTTAATATCATCCGATTCTATATTGAATACAGATACACAATTATCAACAGCTTCCTCAGTACCAATACGCTGAATGGTATTAATTATAATTTTCTTGGCCTCTTGTTGCGCCGTAAGTTTGGCTTCCTCCATTTTATCTTGCACATAAACCATTGCATCATTTTTAGCTTCTTCTTTTAAAGATTCGACCAATTGCAATTTTGCATCTTCGGCTGATAGACTTGAAATAACTTCTAACTGTTGAATTTGTCGTTTATGAACCTTTTCAACTTCTTCCTTACGCTTCTCTAAATGGTCTAATCTAAAGTTATAGTCCTTGATTTTTCCTTCAACTTCATTATTTATCTTTTTATTTTTAGATAGTTCGGAAGACACTTGAGATTCCTTATCTCGACTACGTTTTTCAGCTTCTGATATTTTTCTATCGCGAGATAAAATCACTTTTTCATGTTCAGATTTTAGCTCTATAAATCTTTCTTTGGCTTGAAGAATCTTATCTTTTTTTATTGATTCCCCTTTATGATTAGCATCCTTAATAATAATTGAAGCCTCTTTTTTAGCATTCTTTATTAATTTTGATGCGTTATTTTTCTCTAATGATTTGGCAATAATAAATCCAATAACTGTACCTATTATAATTCCTCCAACAATTAATAAAATTGTATTCGTTTCCATTTTGTTTATAGTTAATTGTATAAAAAAGCCTACACTAGTTTTGGTTTTGTATAAACTCCTTAAAAACAAGTTTAGGGTTAACAAGCTGATCAAGTATCTGCTCGAGGCAGCACGCTTTTACAACTTCAACTCACCCTTTTTAAAGAATTAACGTTGAGTTTATCAAAAAAAATAACTAATGCAGGCAGTAACCTTTTATTTTTTAAAGAACTTAAGAATTTAAATGTACTTTTAAAAGTTGGTCAATGGCATCAAGCTTATGTTCAACTTCGTCACTTAAATTATCTATATCTATCGTTTTCTGTTCTGTTTGAGATGCAAACTGCAGAGCACACATCGCTAACACATCTTGCTTATCTCTTACAGAATAACTTTGCTCAAATTGTTTAATCATAGCATCAATTTTCTGAGCGGCTTTGCGCAATCCTTCTTCTTGACTTGGTACTATCGTTAAAGGATATACTCTGTTAGCTATGGATAGCTTTATTTTAAGCTTTTCTGACATTTAAAAAACTATATAACATTATTCAGATAGTTGTGATATACAATAATCAATCTCTCTAATTAATGTATTTATTTTGAGCTTCGCTTCTTTTTTAGTCTCGTTACTGCCTAATATTGAATTTGCAAATTTTTGCGATTCATATTTTTCTTCCCAAGAAGCTATTAGATCTTCTTGCTGAGATAATTTTTGCTGAGATATTGATAATTCTGTATTTAATTTAGTGTTTGTTTGCTTTAAAACTTCAAGTTTATGCAACACTTTGCTAATTCTGTTCTCTATAGAATCTACAATAGTCTCAATATTACTCATTTATCAAATTCAATACTAATTACACAAAGTTAACATACCAAACTTTAAATAACAATAGTTTTTAAGTAATTTTTAAAATATATTAATTTTCAAGTAGTTAGAATAGTTGTGGTTTAGTATTTAATTATCCTTTGCATATTAACCACAAATTAATATTTTAGCAGTAACAGCATATTTATGGTAAAAATCCTCATCACCTTTTTTCTAATCATCTCGCAAGTTGCAATTGCTCAAAATCCTTATCCACAAGATTATTTTCGTAATCCTTTAGATATACCTTTAGTGCTTGCAGGTACGTTTGCCGAGTTGCGTTCCAATCATTTTCATTCGGGTTTAGATATTAAAACGCAGCATAAAGAAGGATTTAAAGTATATGCCGCAGCTCAAGGATATATTAGCAGAATTAAAATTTCACATTGGGGTTATGGCAAAGCATTGTACATAACGCATCCTAATGGGTACACAACAGTTTATGCTCATTTACAAAAATTTTCACCAAGAATAGAAGCCTATATAAAGAAACAACAGTATAAAAAAGAAAGTTTCGAAATTGAAGTTTTTCCAACTATTTTAGAATTGCTGATTGATGCAAATGAAGTAATTGCCTATAGTGGGAATACTGGAGGATCTAGTGCGCCACATTTACATTTTGAAATAAGAGACAAAAAAGAAAGACCTATAAATCCAATGCTTTTTGGAATAGACATTAAAGACACCAGAACACCAACTATTGTTAGCGTTTATGGCTATCCTATTGGGAAAAATTCACATATAAATCAAACTAATGAAACTGTAAAACTAAGATTAGTTCCACAAGAGAATGGGGATTACACTGTTGAAAGTATAAAAGCCTATGGGAAAATAGGATTTGGAATTAACACTTATGACCGTCAAGATTTTGCCTCAAATAAAAATGGTGTTACAAAAATACAATCGTTTTATAACGGCAATAAAAATTTAGAAATCGATTTTAAACGCTTTTCATTTAGTGAAACTAAACATCTAAACCGCTTAATTGATTACGCTTACTTTAAAAACCATAAATCGAGAATACAAAAATTATTTATCCAACCAAATAACCCATTGAGTTTATACAATGATATCGTAGATAATGGATACATTACCATAGAAGACAGTACTGCTTCGGTTTATAAAGTAAAAATAAACGATTATAAAGGAAATGGCACATGGTTGACCATTCCCATTATAGGTAGTAAAAGCGACAGTATTACACCCAAATCTATTGAGACTACTAAGCATTACATTTATGCCGATCAAGCTACTAACTTAGAAGAAGGCAATATTTCAGTCTATATCCCAAAAAATACATTTTATGATAATTTTTACATGAATTTCAACGCTGAAAATGACACCCTTATCCTGCACAATGCTACAGTTCCTGCTCAAAAATATTTGGCTATTAATTTTGATATTAGCAACTATAAAAAAGCCGATAAAGAAAAACTATTTATTGCAAGAATGCTAGGTTATAAAAATAAATTAACCTACTGGCCTACTACAAAAAAAGGCGATATTATTACAAGTAGAACCAAAACATTAGGTACTTATACTTTGGCATCAGATACCAAAAGTCCCGAAATAAAGCCACTTAACTTTCAAAATGGCAAATGGTTGAGCAAGTATAGGTATTTAAAACTAAAAATAAAAGACGATATTTCTGGAATAAAAAATTATAGAGCTTTGGTAAACGGAAAATGGATTCTAATGGAATATGATCCTAAGAAAAATATATTGACCTACGATTTTAACGATAACGTAATAACAGATACAAAGAATAATTTAAAGATAATTGTTACTGATAATGTTGGAAATAGCTCTACATTTGAAGCAATCTTTTATAGAAAATAAAATACAAGCCTTGAAGATTATATATAAACGCTTACAATTTCTACTAATATTACTGCCTTTTTTTGGGATTGCACAAACTGCAACACTCAAAGGAATTATTTTGGATAATAACAATATCCCTATTACCAATGTAAACATTAAAACGGGAAACGACGGAACGTCAACAAATAATAACGGCTTTTACCTCTTAAAAATTCCTGCAAACCAAAACTTAACTATAGTTTTTACACACCTAAGTTTTAAAAAAATAAGTGCCACATTCAATTTAAAAAACGGAGAGGCATTTGAATTTAATCC
Source organism: uncultured Flavobacteriaceae bacterium (assembly GCA_964418645.1). Taxonomy (GTDB): domain Bacteria; phylum Bacteroidota; class Bacteroidia; order Flavobacteriales; family Flavobacteriaceae; genus JAADHG01. The sequence continues at coordinate 17,681 of CAYQME010000038.1, read as the reverse complement.
GGTAATGGATCTGAACATTGAACAGATAGCGACAGTTATTGTTACTGGTAACGAACGGAAACGTGTGGAAGGTGTAACCACTATAGAACCAGAACTGTTAAGAACATTAAAAGGCGCACAACCTGGCATAGAGAATATATTAAAAACGCTTCCAGGTGTTAATATTACAAACGAATTAAGCACACAATACTCTGTACGAGGTGGGAATTTTGATGAAAATTTAGTATATGTCAATGAAATTGAGGTGTATCGTCCGTTTCTTATTAGATCTGGACAACAAGAAGGTCTAAGCTTTGTAAATACTGATTTAGTTCAGAATGTCGATTTTTCGGCAGGTGGATTTCAAGCAAAATATGGAGATAAACTATCCTCAGTATTAGATATTACGTATAGAAACCCTATTAGATTTGGTGTGTCTGCCGATTTAAGTTTATTAGGAGGGAGTATTTCAGCCGAAGCAGTTTCAAAAGATTCTAAATTTTCTGGAATCATCGGTTTACGATATCGCGACAATAGCTTGCTAGTTACAGCTAAAGAAACCGAAACCAATTACGACCCGAAATTTGCTGATGCACAAACCTATTTAACCTATAAATTTTCTGATAAGTTTCATTTAAGCTTTTTAGGAAATGCTTCTATAAACGAATATAATTATGAACCTGAAACGCGCCAAACTAATTTTGGCACTCTAACGGATCCTTTAGCTCTTTTAGTGTTTTATGAAGGGCAAGAAAGAGATCAATATCAAACATATTTTGGAGCTTTAAAAGGCTCTTATTTTGTAAATGATGACTTAACCCTTAAGCTAATTGTTTCAAACTACAACACACAAGAAAAGGAATATTTCGACATATTAGCACAATACAGACTTGGAGAAGTAAACAGCAATATTGGTGACGATAATTTAGGCGAAGTTGAGTTTAGTGAAGGCATAGGTTCACAACTCAATCATGCCAGAAATGACCTAGATGCGCTTATTACAACCGCTGAGCATAAGGGAAGTTATAAATCTAACGACGATCATTTTGAATGGTCTCTTAAATATACCCGTGAAGACATTCGGGATCGTATTGTAGAATGGGAAGTTATAGATTCGGCAGGATTTTCTATTAACCCACCAAGTATTGATGCCTTTAACGATCAGCCTTATGAAGCTTATGAAGGCCCATTAGTTCCGTTTCAAAATGTAAGAGCAACAAACAGCACACAGATTGATAGGTTTCAAGCCTATGCACAATGGAGTAAACGCACTTCCATTGGAAGTGACGATGTCTTTTATAATGCAGGCTTACGAATACATAATTGGACAGTTAGTGGTAACGGGATTACAAGTACTACACAAACTGTATTTAGTCCAAGAGCACAATTCGCCATAAAACCAGATTGGGAAAAAGATGTCTTATTTAGAATTAGTGGTGGCCTCTATTACCAACCTCCTTTTTATAGAGAATTAAGAGACTCTTCTGGGATAGTAAGACCTAATGTGCAAGCTCAAAAATCGGTTCATATTGTTTTAGGCAATGAATACAGTTTTAATATGTGGGACAGACCATTTAAATTAGTTGCAGAAGCATATTATAAAAACTTAACAAATGTAAATCCGTATACTGTTGAAAATGTTCGGATTCGTTATCGCGCCAAGAATAATGCTAAAGCCTATGCTTATGGTTTAGATTTACGTATTAATGGCGAATTTGTACTTGGAACAGAATCGTGGTTTAGCTTTGGGTATTTAAAAACTGAAGAAAACATAGATAATCGTGGTTATATTTCTCGTCCTACAGACCAACGCTTAAAATTTGGAATCTTATTTCAGGATTATGTGCCAAATATTCCAGATTTAAAAATGTACTTGAATTTGGTTTATAATACAGGTGTGCCTGGAGGCTCTCCTAGTTTTGCCGATCCTTACCAATTTCAAAGTAGATTAAGAGATTATAAACGTACCGATTTAGGTATTTCTTATGCCCTTGTAGACAAAAACAAGACCTACAATTCTGGATGGAAAAGCAAATTTAAAGAGTTGAGCCTAGGTATTGAAATCTTTAATATGTTTGATATGCAAAACTCTATTACCAACACTTGGGTAAGAGATGTGTACTCCAAACGGCAAATTGCAGTTCCAAATTTTTTAACACCAAGAGTATTTAACGTACGTGTTGGAATGCGGTTTTAATGAAGAAAACAATGATTAAATCCTTCAAAGTATTCTACATTTTTGTTTTAATTTTTGTCATTAATATTGAAGCATTTAGCCAGACAACTAATATCATGTCTTACAATATTAGATATGACAATCCAAATGATGGAATTAATAAATGGGAAAACCGAAAAAATGATGTTTTCAAACTTATTACAAAATATCAACCAGAAATTTTAGGTTTACAAGAAGGACTATATCATCAAATAAAATTTATTGATAGTTGTTTACCAAACTATAAATTTATTGGTGTTGGCAGAGAAGACGGAAAACTTAAAGGTGAATTTAGCCCTATATTTTACAATACAACAAAATTTTCAGTAGTTGAAACATCAACGTTTTGGCTTTCAGAACAAAGTGATACTATTTCAGTGGGTTGGGATGCTGCTTTAGAACGGATTTGCACTTATGGGCTGTTTGAATTTAAAAAAACAAAAAAACGGTTTTGGGTATTTAATACCCATTTTGACCATATTGGTGTTGTGGCCAGAGAAATGTCGGCAAAACTTATTTTAAAAAAGATTAAAACTTTAAACAAAAACGTATTGCCTGTTGTTTTAATGGGCGATTTAAATAGTGAACCAAATAGCAAAACCATACAAATAATTAGTAAAGAATTAGACTACGGCATTACAAATTCTAAAAAACCGTTTAATGGTCCATTTGGCACATTTACAAGTTTCGATTCGATTTTTAAGCCCATTAGGATTGACTATATATTTGTAAAAGGGTTCGATGTTTTCTCTTACAAACATATTGATGATAAAATGGACAACGACAATTATATTTCAGACCATTTGCCTGTGTTAATTAGTGTTTTGGCTACAAACTAAAGCCTAGATTTTAGAAAAGATAATTCTTACAAAATAATTCACTAACTTTCCTTTCGATTTATCAACCAAATCTATATCAAAGCTTTCCTTACTTACAATTGTAAGTTAAATGATTAAATTCTTTCATAAAGTCCAATCTGTCATTGCGAATCTTGCCAAAGCAAGATGTGGCAATCTCATTATACTTATTTCAAAACAAAAAGATTACCACGTCGTCCCGATAATTATCGGAACTCCTCGTAATGACAACTTAAAAATAAACTATGGCAAAACTATTTAATATTATCGAAACAAAATTTTACATAGTAAAATCAAAGGTCTGGTAGACCTTTGGTTGAGATACCCGCAAAGCGGCTAACTAAATTAAACTATTATGGCAAAACTATTCAACAAAATAAGAAAACAACTGGTTTCAGAAAAACCCTCTGCTTCACGCACAGCAAACTATTTAAAATACGCCATTGGCGAAATTGTACTTGTGGTTATTGGGATACTTATAGCGTTACAGATTAACAATTGGAGTGAACAACGAAAACTAAACAAACAAGAGGCCTATTTACTTTTGCAACTTGAAAAAGAATTTAGAGCCGATAGTCTAGGAGTTTATAGACACAGTTGGTTATCTGATAAGAAAGTACGTGAAGGCAAAATATTACGAAAGATATTTAATAAAAAAATTGAAGTTAAAAAAGATAGCATTGTTGCTATGGCTTTTTATAATGGCAAATCCTTATTATTTGAAAGTTATACGCCAACATTTGATGAAATGGTATCCTCTGGTAGTTTGAGTGTCATCAAAAGTGAAATATTAAAAAATAAGATTAAGAGTTTCAAAAAGATAATAAATCAAACTAAAAGTTTTTTGTATTACGAAAGTCAAAGACGAAAAGAAGCCTATAATACTCATTTATTTAAGTATTTTGAGCCCGAAATTATGACACATATTTGGTTAAATGCTGAAGTAAGGCCTATTAGTATAAATGGTATAGATGATTTCAAAATGGATATCAATGGGTTTTTTAATGATCCTGAAACTCTATATCAAATCAATACGATTATTGGTGTAGATGCCGAACTTGCATTTACTTATAAAAACAGGTATTTACTGGCTATACAAGATATATTAAATGAGTTACAAATAGAAATTGATAAAACACAATGATTAAACTCTTTAGAAAAATACGTCAAAATATGATAAAAGAAAATCGAGTTTCAAAGTATATACTTTACGCCATTGGCGAAATTGTATTAGTGGTTATTGGTATACTTATAGCTTTAAGTATAAATAATTGGAATGTAGATAGAAAAGGCGAAATATTACGTGTTGAACTTTTAAAAAACTTAAAAGTAGATATGATTCAAGATCTAAATAGATTAAGTACTATCGATCGTTTTATAAACGACAGAAAAAACTACGCGAAATTCCTTTTGAACATTCTTGAGGATATACCTGAAACTATTGATTCTACAAAAGTTTTTTTAGCACTTGAGCGCTGTAGTTTTGTACATACTTTCGACCCTCAAATGCCAACATACTCCGAGATGCAAGGCTCTGGAAATTTAAGTTTGCTTAAATCTGATAAACTCAAAAAAGCATTAGCAACTTACAAAAATTTTATAAATACTAGTGCTAAAATTGAATTGCGTAATGCAAATGTAATGAGTGATTATTCTAATGCAGTACTTGCTTATATGGATGAAGAGTTTGGTTATATTGATATTAACGATACTATTGCTAAAGCCTACAAAGGATTAAAGTTTGATCTTGATGCTATAGCGAAAGACGATAAATTAAAACTTCTTATAAAAAATGTGCATAACAAAAGTATAATAGAGCAACGTTTTAAAAATGATCTAGTAAAACCACGCCTTGAGCGTGTTATTGAAATCATCGATGAACAATTAAATGATACTAATAGATGATTAAATTTTTAAGTCAAAAAAAAACTGAATGTCATTGCAACCATAGTGAAGCTATCTTATGAAAAGAGTTACAATAATTTAAATGATTACTTCGTCACTCGTTCCTCACCTCTAGTAACAACATTTTAATTTATTCTACTCCTCTATTAATTGCATCTTCTTTATTCAATAATGAAGATTTATATATTTATTGTTACTCTACACACCTATCATTTCGTCAGAAAATAGATAAAATTGACTTTTTATCTATAAAAGATTATATAGTCTTTTATTTTTTATATCTTTTTCAAAAAATTAAGAAAACCCCATAAAATGAAACAGTCTCAAATTAAATCTAATGGCCAATTATCAACACGCACAATATTAACTTGGAGAGTTATTCAAACTTTAGTATGGTTAATTGGTGCTTTTATTCTTTACAGTTTAATATTTACTCCTACTCTAGGCATTCATTTATTCTGGAATATATTAATTCCTGTTGCGCCATTATTATTTGTAATTTCAGTAGGTATCTGGCGCAATGTTTGCCCAATGGCGTCAACTGCACTATTTTTTAGGCATATAGGCTTATCCAAAAGAAAAAAGTTAACAATAACACAATCTGGAAAACTAAAACTAATAGCCATTATTGCGTTGTTTATAATTGTACCGCTACGTCATGCCTTATTTAATTTAAGCGGACAAGCTACAGCTATACTAATCATAGCATTGGGTGTTACTGCAATTACTATAAGCTTTTTTTATGAATGGAAAAGTGCATGGTGCTCTGGCTTATGTCCTGTACATCCTGTTGAAAATCTTTATGGACTTAGAAATAAAATTAAACTCCCAAACGCACATTGTAACCAATGCCATAAATGTGTAACACCATGTCCTGACTCTACACCTAAAAACAATCCGCTTTCTACTACAAAAACAAGATATCATAGAATTACTGGAATGCTTACTGTTGGTGCTTTTCCAGGGTTTGTTTGGGGATGGTTTCAAGTACCCGATTACAATGGTATTTCAAATATTAGTGAACTTATTAATATATACCAAGCACCTTTTATTGGTATGTTGATTTCAAGCCTAATTTTTTTAATACTAAAAAGGATTCTAAATAATAAAACGATTACAGAACTCTTTGCTGTAGTTGCTGTTTCATTTTATTATTGGTTTAGAATACCTGCATTATTTGGTTTTGGCATTTATCCTGGAAATGGAATGCTGATTGATTTAACCAATACAATTCCTGAATGGACTATACAAGTGATTGTTAGAGGACTTGTCCTGTTCTTTTTTATATGGTTATATGTAAGTAAACAAAACAATAATAGTTGGGCTATTAGACCTCGTTATGCAGATATTGAGAAGTAACTTTAGATTAGTTCCTTCAATACACAAACTACATAGTCAACATCTGCTTTGGTATTATAAATACTAAACGAAAAGCGAATAGAAGGTTTTTGCATGTCAGCATCACTCAATATTTGTGCTAACACATGCGAGCCTTGAGAGCTTCCACTTTGGCAAGCACTTCCTTTAGAACAGGCTATCCCTTTTAAGTCCAATTGGAATAATAATAATTCAGCTTTTTCTGCTGCGACAGGCAAAAGGGCGTTAAAAGACGTAAAAGTACTTTTAGTCATATCGCCAGAGTTGCCATTAAAAGAAACATTAGGAATATTTGCCTTAAGCTGTTCTATAAAATAACTTTTAATCTCTTTTACATGATTACTTTCGGTTTCCAAATTATCATAAGCCATTGATAACGAGGTCGATAAGCCTACAATATTATGCACACTTTCTGTTCCTGCACGAAAACCTCTCTCTTGCTCTCCACCAAAAATTAAAGGCTTTAATCCTGAGCCTTTACGTAAAAAAGCAAATCCAACGCCTTTTGGTCCATGAAACTTATGCGCACTAGCAGCCAAAAAATCAATAGATTTCTCTTGTAAATCAATCTTGTAGTGTCCAACAGATTGTACAGCATCAGTATGAAACAAAGCATTATTAGCTTTACATAAATTGGCAACAGCATTTATGTCTAATAAATTACCGATTTCATTATTTACATGCATTAAGCTTACTAGTGTTTTTTTAGAATTTTGAAGTAGCTTTTCTAAATGTGTAATACTAATTTGTCCATTTGAATCTAGATCTACATAACTAACTAATATATCATACTCATTTTCTAATTGTTCTAGCGTATGTAATACGCCATGATGCTCAATTCTTGATGTAATAATCTCTTCTACACCCAAATCTCTTACGGCACTACGCAGTACTAAATTGTCGGCTTCAGTACCTCCAGATGTAAACACAATTTCTGAAGCAGACACGTTAAAATAAGATGCTATTTGTTTTCTAGAATTTTCAACTAAAAATTTAGATGAACGACCAAAACTATGTGAAGATGAAGCATTTCCAAAATTATTTTTCATAACTTTGGTCATGGCATCAATAACCTCTTCACGAATTTGAGTTGTAGCAGCATTATCAAAATAAATTTGTTTCATTTTTCTTATTAAGGATGTAAAAGTAATTGAAATAAAATTATTTTTAATAAAGTTCGTTATAAATTACAATTCTATTATTTTTGTTACAAACCATTAAACAAATGCGTAAATTATTTTTAGTAGTATTTCCTGTTTTAATTTTAACATCATGTAGTGATGGAGATGTGATTGAAATTGCTTTAGAGTTTGATAAAGAATTATCACTTTGTGGTGATGCAAATAGTGATAATTATGTGATATTCGATACTAAGTCTGATCCAAACGAGTCTTTAACACTTTTGTTTCCAACAGGAACTACAAATAATTTAATATTTAATCCTGTTATTAGTCCGCATATTACCACATTTACCATAAACGGAAATTCTATCCGCTTTAATTACAGAACTTATGATGGTAATCCCTTGGAGTTAATCTGTCAAGAAATCCCGTCTTCTACGGTTAATATTATTGATGATTTTAATGCTTCAAGTGGTATTGTAACTGCTACTTCTACCTTTGTTGATGACGATAACGATGGTGTACCTACCCTTTTAGAAGATATTAATGGTAATGGAAACTTAGAAGATGATGATACCGATGGCGATGGCATTCCTAACTACAAAGATGCAGACGACGACGGCGACAATGTGCTTACAAAAAGGGAGAATCCAGATTTAAATGATGATGGCAATGTAGACGATGCTCAAGATACTGATGGTGACACAATACCGGATTATTTAGACGATGATGATGATGGTGATGGTGTAATTACACGTTATGAAGACGAGAATTTAAACGGAAATCTTTCAGACGATTTTGCGCCAAATGCTACAGTTTCTCGCTATTTAGATAACACTGCCGTAGATACTTTTGTATATGACACCTTTATTACAAATGTATTTATTAGAACTGTAATTGTAGAATTTATTATTGAAGATGTAGATTTAGAAATATTAAATACTGATTTAATCGACTTAGGTACTTATACTACAACTATTTTCTTTAAAAACTAATAAACTACTTTTTGTTTTGAAATAAATAGACTTCGGTTGCACCTAAGCCATACTTTTGATAATCGGCCTCATAAAATTTTAGGTTTTCATATCGTTTAAATAAATATTCTAATTCTATTTTTAGTACACCTTCTCCAACACCATGAATAAATACAATACGTTGAAGGCGCTTTTTTATAGCAAACTCTAATTGTCGTTTTGCAGTATCCAATTGCAAACTTAGTATTTCATGATTTTCCATTCGCTTATGGGAATTTGTAAGCTGATGGATGTGTAAATCTACTTCTAATGTAGGTTGAAAACGTTCTTTTACTTTCTTTTTACTATATACCTTTTTCTTTGTCTCTTTTTGTGAAACAGCTTCATCTAAAGATGTTTTTGAAAACACATTAGCACTTAATGAAGCACTATCACCAATATTTACAAGTTCTTTACCTGAAAAATCTAAATCAAAACCATCAGCAGTAGCTATGGTAATTGTATTGCCATTAATGCTGGTAATAATTCCAGATAAATCTTCATCCATAACATCAACTTTATCTCCAACTTTAAAGCCCATTACTCTTCTTCTTCAATGAAACTATTATCTTCACTTTGGTTTTTACTTGAAATCCCTTTAGACAATCTGTACAAGCCAATCATTAATAACATAATTCCTCCAAGAAGAATATAGGTATTTTGTTTTTCGCTTGATTCAGCATAAACAGCAACAATTCCACCTATTAGAATTAAAGCTAAATTAAGTGTTCTAGAGTTTAACATAATCGTCTTGTATTGTTTATTAAAATATGTATGTTTCAAAAATAATCAATATCTATATTACAATGCGTCTACTTTTTATATAAATTTGTGATATGTCGCTACTCATTCTTTTAGGTACTCCAGAAGATTATATGTTACCCTGTTTAAGCAAACAGATTTTAGGTATAGAATGTTTTGGCTGTGGTTTACAAAGATCGATTGTTTTATTGTTTCAGGGCAATTTTACTGCTGCTTTTAAAATGTATCCCGCAATTTACCCATTAGTTTTACTCTCATTTTTTATCGTAGCTAATTTATTTTTTAAATTTAAGTATTCGAGCAAAATTATAAACACATTAGCAATAGTAACCATTACAACTATTGTTGTAAGTTATTTAATAAAAATAATCAACTAAATATAATTATGGAAAAACAAAAACTCAACTCAACTATTGTATATGTTTTAGCAATTTTAGGATTTTTATGTTGCTGTTTTGGTGGCTTAGGATTCATCTTTGCAGGTATTGCCTATTTTATGGCACAAAGTAAACTTAAAGAAGCTTATGCAAATCCTGAAAACTACGAAAACATTGAAGGGATGAAAACGGCTAAAATATTAGCTTTAGTAGTATTAATAATAAACCTCTTGTATTTTATTAGAGTTATTTATGTAATATCTACTGTAGGTTGGGATGAAATGATAGATCCTATTAGAGAAGCTCTAGAACAAGCTAGGCAAGGCTAATTAAGCATTAATAAAAAAGCGACCAATGGTCGCTTTTTTATTAATTATCTGTAGAGTTTTAAACTTCAAACGCTTTAAGTGTTTTTATTATAATATTAACACAATCTAAAATTTGTTCTTCAGTCATTACTAAAGGTGGAGCAAATCGTATTATGTTTCCATGCGTTGGTTTTGCTAACAGCCCGTTATCACGAAGTGCTAAACAAATATTCCAAGCGGTTTCACTGTCTTCATCATCGTTAATAACAATAGCATTAAGCAAACCTTTACCTCGTACTAAAATAACTAATGTACTTGTTTCAATATATTTATTGAGTTCACTTCTAAATAATTGTCCTAGAATCTCAGCATTTTCTGCCAAAGCTTCTTCTTTTACAACTTCAAGTGCAGCAATTGCAACAGCTGCAGCAATAGGATTACCTCCAAATGTACTGCCATGATTTCCTGGTTTAATGACATTCATTATAGTATCATTAGCCAAAACAGCACTTACAGGATAAGCGCCTCCAGAAAGGGCTTTTCCTAAAATTAAAATATCTGGTTTTACATTTTCGTGGTCAACAGCTAAAAGTTTTCCTGTCCTTGCAATTCCTGTTTGAACTTCATCAGCGATAAACAACACATTATGTGCTTCACATAAGGCTTTTGCTTTTGCTAAATAACCTTTGCTTGGTACATAAACGCCAGCTTCTCCTTGAATAGGCTCTACCAAAAACCCAGCGACATTTTTATTGTTTTCTATGGCTTCTTCTAGTGCAACCAAGTTATCATATTCAATTTTTATAAAACCTTTTGTAAAAGGTCCAAAGTTTTTACGCGCAACAGGATCGTTAGAAAATGAAATGATTGTAGTAGTACGACCATGGAAATTATTCTCGCAAACAATAATTTCTGCTTCATTCTCATCAATACCTTTTACTTCATAAGCCCATTTTCTGCACAGTTTTAAAGCCGTTTCCACAGCTTCTGCTCCTGTATTCATTGGTAATAATTTATCGAAACCAAAATAGGATGTCGCATACTGTTCATACTTCCCTAAAACATCATTATAAAATGCTCTGGAAGTAAGCGTTAAGTTCTGTGCTTGATTTGCCATAGCACTAACAATTTTAGGATGACAGTGTCCTTGGTTTACTGCGGAATACGCCGACAAAAAATCGTAGTATTGTTTACCTTCAACGTCCCAAACATACACACCTTCTCCTCTATTCAATACAACTGGAAGTGGATGGTAATTGTGCGCGCCATATTTGTTTTCTAAATCCATCGCTTCTTGCGATGTTAATTGGTCTAAAACAGCCATTTTAAAAATAATTTAAGGTTTATGCCTTAATTTTTAGTAAGGCATCGTTTGACAACACACATTTCATGATGCAAACATTAATAATTAAATCTCGCTTAGCGAGTAAAATAACCATTCCTTATCTACCTTTATCCTTTCGAAGTCTTGCTCGCAGAAACTTTTAGTGAAGGCGAGAGTCGAAAATTCAGCGTGGGAAAGAAATCATCCCTAGGACTCGCAAATTACTAAATATAAGTGATGCTTTAAAATCTTATTGAGACATTTTTGAAGCCAAAGATGATACTTGTAATTCTAAACGTTTCAATTCTCGTAACAAGACATTCTTATCCATTTGCATCCATGCAAATAATTTTAACATGCCTACAGCCATCATACAGAAAGATCCTAAAACAGCCCATTTAATGATTTCGTTTGTAACATCAGTATTAAAAAACTGAATGGCACAATAAATAAATAATCCAAAAATGATTACCATTACTATATTTACATATATAAAAATCCATTTTAATTTACCTTGAAATAATCCTCCCATCATTTGAAATACATTCTGTTCGTCTAACTCATTGTAAAACTTTGCTTCTTCTTGAGTTAATGTGTCCTTGATTAATTGATCGATGTCTTTCATGTTATTTTTCATAATTTCTATTTTTTAAAATTGTTTTTAATTTTTCTCGTGCATGAAACAGTCTTGATTTAGCTGTCCCAATCGAAATACTCAATATCTCACCTATATCTTGTAAAGAATAATCTTCAACATAAAATAAATTGACAACCATTTGATGCTGCTCGGATAGAGAGTTAATTGCTTTTAAAAGTACTTTCTTTATCTCAGTATTATCAACTGTTTCAACATTTACTATAGCATCTTGTTCATAATTGTATGCAAACAGCTTATCCCTTTGCTTCTGCTTTTCTTTTAATAAATCAATAGCTTTTCTGTACACAATAGTTAAAGTCCAAGACCCGAAACTATTTGGCTCTTTTAATTTATGAATCTTACTCATTATGGTTTTCCAACTGTCTTGAGCAATATCTTTCGCTACCTCTTTATCTTTAGTAACCCAATACGCCTTATTACACATTTTTTTATGCCAACGTTTTACCAACAATGGCAACGCTTTTTTGTTCCCAGATTGGTATTGTAATACCAGCCAACCATCAATTATTTTATTGTCTGTATTCATTGAGTTTCTACTTTAGAGACGTCGAAATTTTAAAAAGGTTCACTTTATACTGAATTTTATTAAAGATAATTTAAATTACGTATTCAAATAATTAATGCTATTGTTATTTTTGCGCCATGGCAAGAAGAAATAAAAAACAAGTATTTACAAACATAGAAGTTATTGATGCTGGAGCTAAAGGAAAAACTGTTGCTAAAGCACCTGATGGTAAGGTTGTTTTTTTACCTAATGCTGTTCCTGGAGATATTGTAGATGTCCAAACTTTTAAAAAGCGTAAAGCTTATTACGAAGGTAAAGCCATCGCGTTTCATAAACTATCTGATAAACGCACTACACCTGTTTGTGAGCATTTTGGAACTTGTGGTGGGTGTAAATGGCAACATATGGCTTACAAGCATCAACTATATTACAAACAAAAGGAAGTTACTAATAACTTAACACGTATTGGGCATATTGAGATGCCTGAGATTACACCTATTTTGGGTTCTGAAAAGCAATATTTTTACAGAAATAAAATGGAGTTTTCATTTAGCGATAGTCGTTGGTTAACTTTTGAAGAAATAAATTCTGATGATGATTTGGGCGATAAAAATGCCTTAGGATTTCATATTCCAGGAATGTGGGACAAAATTTTGGATGTAAAACAATGTCATTTACAAGCAGACCCATCCAATGCTATCAGAAATGCTGTGAAAATTTTTTCAATTGAAAATAATCTGGAATTTTTCAATACACGGAATCAAACTGGGTTTTTGCGTACTTTAATGATTCGTACCACAAGTATTGGAGAAATTATGGTACTCATTCAATTTTTTAAAGAAGATAAAATTAAGCGAGGATTACTTTTAGATTTTCTTTCTGAAAAGTTTCCGCAGATAACTTCCTTACAATACGTAATTAACCAAAAAGCTAACGATACCATTTACGATCAGGAAGTCATTTGCTACTACGGAAGAAATCATATTTTTGAAGAAATGGAAGACTTAAAATTTAAAATAAACGCCAAGTCATTCTATCAAACCAATTCTGAACAAGCTTACGAGCTCTATAAAATTGCAAGAGATTTTGCAGGACTCACAGGAAACGAATTGGTGTACGATTTATATACAGGCACTGGTACTATTGCTCAGTTTGTGGCCAAACAAGCCAAACGTGTTATTGGTGTAGAAGCCGTACCTGATGCCATTATAGCTGCACAAGAAAACGCACAATTAAATGCTATTGAAAACGTTGACTTTTATGTTGGTGATATGAAAAACGTATTTAATCAAACGTTTATAAATTCTCATGGAAAACCCGATATAATTATTACAGATCCACCAAGAGATGGTATGCACGCAGCCGTTGTTAAACAAATATTAAACATTGCTCCAGAAAAAATTGTTTATGTAAGTTGTAACAGTGCAACTCAAGCTAGAGATTTGGCTTTGATGGATGAAATCTATAAAGTTTCCAAAACACAAGCTGTTGATATGTTTCCACAAACACATCATGTAGAAAATGTTGTACTTTTGGAGCGTCGTTAATAAAAATGACACTTAAAAATTGAACTGTCACTCTGAGCCTGTCGAAGAGTCTCATCAACAAAGTTAAGTTTGTCAAAATTTTCGCCAAAGTTTATCTTAAGCGAAGTCGAAAGACGAAAATGAATTAAAAAAAATCAATGAAAAAAATAATAGTTCTACTTCTGATCACCTTTGCTTTTTTTAGCTGTGAAAAAGATGATATCTGTGCCGAAAGTACACCTACTACACCAAAGCTTATTATAAGATTCTACGATATTAGCAGTCAAGAAGATACAAAAAATGTTACTGGATTAAAAGTTACAGGCTTCGACGAGAATAATGTAGAAATAGATATATCCAATTTGAATATAGTAACTACAGATTCTATTAATTTACCATTACGAACAGATGCAGACCTAACTAAGTTTGTGATATATAAAGATTATGTTAATGATGTTACAATAGGAAATCCAGATACAGTCACAATAAGATATGAAAGAGAAGATGTATATGTGTCTCGTGCCTGCGGATTTAAAACTATTTTTAAAAATCTCACTTTTAGTTTTGAAAGTGATGGTGACAACTGGATAGTAAACGATGAAATAATAAATTCTACTTTAGACAATGAAACCAAAGCGCATGTTAAAATATTTCATTAGTATAATTTTTGTAATGCTGATGAGTTTTTCAGCAATTGCACAAAACGATAGCATCGCAAGTGATTCTATACGCTATGCTCAAAAATACGGATTACGTCTTGGTGTAGATTTAAGCAAAATTGTAAAAACAGTCATTAATGATGATTATACGGGTTTTGAAATTAATGTCGATTATAGATATTCTAAAGATTTATACTTTGCTGGAGAATTAGGAACTGAAGAAAAAACGACTACAACCAAATTCTTAAGTTCTACTGCTAAAGGCAGTTATTTTAAAGCGGGAATAGATTACAACATGTATAGAAACTGGTATGGTATGGAAAATATGATTTATAGTGGTTTTCGTGTTAGCGCAAGTGCGTTTAGTCAAACTATAAACAGTCATACAGTATTTAATACCAATCAAGACTTTCCACAAACCACAGTAACAGATGCTGTTAATATTAATGGGTTAACAGCGATTTGGGCTGAACTCATTTTAGGCATAAAAGCCGAAGTTTTTAATAACCTGTATGTTGGTCTTAATGTACAATTTAAAGGTAGAGTCTCCGAAACTGAACTAGATAATTTTGAAAACATTTACATCCCAGGATTTGGACGTACTTATGATAGTGGAAGCTTTGGTATTGGTTTTGGATATAATGTTTCTTACCTTATTCCTTTGTATAAAAAGGATAAAAATGAATAAAGAAGCAATTGCAGATTTACTAGAAAGTAAACAACAAGCACTATTTAATTGGCTAGAACAACAGGACTCTGAACGCTGGGAAACGGGTCCAGAAAACAAATGGACTATTGGACAACACATTCTTCATTTATTGCAAAGTATTAAGCCTTTAAATACAGCTTTAAGCTTTCCTAAATTTGTTTTAAAATTTAAGTTTGGTAAAGCAAATAGAGAGGTTCGTGATTACGAGACAATTAAAAATCGTTATTTACAACGTCTTGAAAAAGCCAAAGGTGTTACTTTTAAAGGGTCGAGGAATATGAAGGTGCCAAGTTTAAAAGAAAAGCAATACCTTTTAAACAGACTTAAAACAGAAAGCAAAAAGCTACAATACAAAACCAAAAAATGGTCTGATAACGATTTAAACACTTATGTATTGCCTCATCCTCTTATGGGTAAAATGCCAGTAAGAGAAATTATTATGTGGACAACTTACCATGTAGAGCATCATACAAAAACACTAATGGAGAAGTATTAAAAACATCTTCTATTTTAGAACCCATTTTACATTTTAATTGATATTTAATTATACTGTTTACTATGATTTCAGAAATAACTATAGAAGAAGCATTAGAACTTAATTGGCCCATTATAGATGTACGTTCGCAAGGCGAGTTTAAGAAAGGACACATTCCAGAAGCCATAAGCATCCCGTTGTTTTCAAATGATGAAAGAGCACATATTGGCGCGGTTTATAAGCAACAATCTAAAGAAGTTGCTATTGAAATTGGATACGAATATGCTAAACCAAAATTGGAAAATTACGTCTCTAATTCTTTAAAAACAGCTCCTAATGGTAAGGTTGTTGTGCATTGCTGGCGAGGAGGTATGCGAAGCCATTCTTTTGCAGAACATTTATCTAACAATGGGTTTGCTGATGTAAAAGTAATTATTGGTGGTTACAAAGCGTTTAGAAATTTTGTGTTGAATAGCCTAGAAACACCGTGTCACATTAAGGTATTAGGAGGATTTACGGGAAGTGGAAAAACACACATTTTAAATGAACTTAAAAAACATGGCAAACAAGTTATAGATTTAGAAGGATTGGCAAACCATAAAGGATCTGCATTTGGTGGTATTGGTCAAATTAAACAACCTACTGTTGAACAATTTGAGAATAATATTTATAATCAATGGCGGAAATTTAAATTATGTAACCCCATTTGGGTCGAAGATGAAAGCCACCGTATTGGTAATGTTTCTATACCTATGCAACTTTTTGAGCAAATGCGAAAAGCAAAACTTTATTTTATAGAAATTCCTAAAGAAGAACGTATACAACATTTAGTAACTGAATATTCGAAATGTAACGAACATCAATTAAAAATATCTATTTATAAAATTGAAAAAAGATTGGGTGGGCTAAATGTGAAAAATGCTATTGGAGCTTTAAATGAGCAAAACTATTATGAAGTGGCAAAAATTGCCCTTCAATATTATGATAAACTATACTTAAAGGGGCTTAATAAACGCGATTGTAAAAATGTAATAAAAATTCCACTTCCTACAACACACCATTACAAAAATGCATTAAAAATCGAAAAATTGCTAGAAATATGAATAATATTAAATTAACACAATATAGTCATGGCGCAGGTTGCGGTTGCAAAATATCACCAAAAGTACTGGCGTCTATTTTAAAAACCTCTTCCACTCCTTTTAGAGATGAAAGTTTAATTGTAGGTAACAAAAATCGTGATGACGCTGCTGTTTACGACTTGGGAGATGGTACAGCAATCATAAGTACAACCGATTTTTTTATGCCTATTGTTGACAATCCTTTTACTTTTGGTATGATTGCTGCTACAAATGCAATTAGTGATGTTTATGCTATGGGAGGAACACCAATTTTGGCTATTGCTGTTTTAGGCTGGCCAATTAATAAACTATCTCCAGAAATAGCACAACAAGTACTCGAAGGTGGTCGTCAAACTTGTATTGAAGCAGGAATAACATTAGCTGGCGGACACAGTATTGATAGCCCTGAGCCCATTTTTGGGTTAGCAGTCACTGGCAGGATAGACCTAAAAAAATTAAAACGAAATGACACTGCTACCGAGGGTTGTAAACTTTACATCACAAAACCTTTAGGTGTTGGTATTTTTACAACCGCTCAAAAACAAGGAAAACTAATGCCAGAACATAAACTAATTGCACAAAATTCTATGACAAAGTTGAACATAATTGGTCAAGATTTAGCCAATATTAAAGGTGTTAAAGCTATGACAGATGTTACAGGTTTTGGTTTGCTAGGTCACCTTATAGAGATGTGTAAAGGAAGTAAGCTCTCAGCCGAAATTGATTTTGATAAGATTCCCATTTTTGATACTGTAACCCATTATATTAAACAAGGATGCATTCCTGGTGG
>CAYQME010000037.1:0-23858 GCA_964418645.1 uncultured Flavobacteriaceae bacterium | reverse complement strand
CTAAACATCCATTGCATCACACGATATAAATCGCTTCTAGTTGAAACATCCTTTAAAAATGGTTGATACTTTACTTTCATAGCATTCCAATCTGCACCATGCATTCCTGGATCATAAAAATAATCTCTATTAACACGCCATGCTTCGTTAAAAATATTTGTCCATTCGGCTCTAGGATTTATTTTTACACTTATTGCATTTAAATTAATAGGCCCTTCTTTTGCTTTTGTTCCAAGATTTGAAACAAACCATGACCCTTTATTTAGGTACAACATTTTTTTGCCATTAGCCGAAATTTGAAAACCGTTAGCTGACATCAATTCTTCACTTTCTCGTTTCTTAAAATCGAATTTATTTAAGCTCGATTTTGATGAATGAAATGAAGATGAAATAAAGTATAATTCACCTTCTTTTGCTAAACTCAAATTGCTGTAAACTCCAGGATCAATAGGTAAACTTAACATACGTTCTTGAGAACCATCCCAATCAATTTTTAAATCTGCTTTTTTGCCTTCTTCCTTTTTGTCTTTATCATCTTCTTTCTTTTCTGCTTTAGGTTTTTCCTCATCGTTTTCTTTTGCTAATGGAGAAACTACATCTTTTTGAAGCGTTACTAAATAAATAGATTGCGTCAATTCTTTATCAATATTTGATTGGTCAAACCAATTTACCAAAGGGCCAGCATCAGTTGAAGCTAACATATAAAGATATTTTCCACTAGGATCAAAAACAGGTTCTGTTACATTAGATAACCCATCGGAGAGCGGATAGGATTTATTTTCTGATAGCGAATAGGCGTAAGCTCTTTCAAAATTTGTGTTTGTAATTATGGTATAAGAAATCCAATTAGAATCATGTGACCAACTTCCAAAAAGCTCTCTAAAAATGCCAGGATAATACAGCACATCAGCATTTATTTTGGTGGTTTTTCTAGAAGCAATATCTGTGACATAAAAATTACGACCATTATCTACAAAACAAACTTTTTTACTATCTGGAGACCAATGTATATTCGCATAAAAACCTGTTCCTGATAATGGGATGATATTAACGTTTCCAGTAGTATTATTTTTAATATGCAAGGCATATTCTCCTGATTCATCAGAAAAATAAGCTATGAATTTAGCATCTGGTGACCATTCTGGATATTTTTCATGTATGCCTGTTGTAGCTGTTAAATTTTCCGGATCACCTTTTTTAGCAGGAACTGTTACAATATCACCTCTAAAATCAACAACCACTCTTGCTCCAGAAGGTGAAATACCTCCTGAACGCACGTAATTTTTTCCTGAAACAAATCGTTCACGTAATTCTAATAAATCTGTGGTAATGGTAATGTTAAGTTGTTTATCAGATCCATTTTTTGTGTTATAAATATGCAGTGTTCCTGCTTGTTCATAAATTACAGAACCATTATGCGTAGAAATATTAATTACTGGAAAACCTTTGTAATCTGTAAGTTTATCGATAGATTTTGTTTTGGTATCATAACTATATAAGTTAAATTCTCCATCTCTATCACTTTTAAAATACACTTTGTTTCCCATCCATTTTGGTTGCGCATCATTACTGCCACCAGTAGGTTTTTGAATTTCTTCTACATTATGAGACTTTGTATCATATAACCAAATTCGAGTCGCGGTTCCGCCTCGATAGTGTTTCCATTGGTTGAATCTATCTGAAATAGGAGTATATGCAATATGTGAATCATCGTCAGAATAGGAAGCCCAAAATGCATTTGGGATATCTAGTTGTGCAATACTTCCACCTTTTACAGATACAGTATATAATTGTAAATACCTATTTGTAAATGAATTACGCTGTGATGCAAATAATACTGTTTTGCCATCAGAAGAAAAATCTCTAACCAAATCTGTATAAGGATGCCAAGTTAAGCGTTTTGGTACACCTCCATTTACAGGAACTATAAACACATCAGAATTTCCATCATATTGTGCGTTAAAGGCAATCATGGAACCATCAGGTGAAAAAATAGGACTAGATTCAATACCTTCATCAATGGTTAACCGTTTTGGATTTGAACCATCTCTATTGGCAACCCATAAATCTTCAGCATATATAAATGCAATATGAGTATCGCTTAATGCAGGTTGTTGCATTAGTTTTGTTTGTGCATTTAAGTTAAACCCAGAAAGGCTTATTATAAAAAGTAAACATGTAATACAATTGGGGATTTTAAATAAAGTTTTCATATTGATTGGTTTTAGAAATGTTATTTTATAGTTTATAAAGGGACAAAAGAATATAATCATTGGTTTTAAAAATTTTGCCCTTTCGACATTAGTTTTGTACTAAAACATAAAATCAAAAGGGCAACTGCTACAATATAACTATTTATTTTAAAATGTGCCTTTATCAACGTCTTTTATAAATTTAATTAAACCATTGAAATAGGTTTTTTGGTCATCATATTGCGATAAATGACTTCCGTTTTTACATAATAAAAAGCGTCCGTTTTGTACTTCGTTAGACATCCATTCCATGTATTTTGGATCCATAGTATCGTAAGAGGCTCCAATTACTAAAGTGGGAACTTTGATGGTTTTTAGTCTATCTGTAACATCCCAGTTTTTAAGCGATGCATTTTGTGTCATACCAAACTCACTATGACCTTGCATAAATACATATATGTTAGGGTTAAGATGTTCGAACAATAAATTAACCGATTTTGGCCATTTATCTAAAGGCATTCTCAAAATGTGTTCGGTATAATAATTAGTCATTAACAATTCAGTATATCTAGGATTGTCAAATTGGTTATTAGCCTCTAAATCCATTATTTCTTTAAAGACTTCAGGTTTTAATTGTGGACCTAAAATTTCCATAGCATATTTACCGTACGCAGGAGCACTAGCCATCATGTTAGAAATAATTAAGCCTTTTAAATTGTTTTGATATTTTAAGGCGTATTCCATTGCCAAAATACCTCCCCAAGATTGACCTAATAAGTAAAAGTTGTCTTTGTTTAAGTTGAGTGCTTTACGTACTTGCTCAACTTCTTCTACATAATGTGCTGTAGTCCAAAGGGTTGAATCGTTAGGTTTGTCGCTGTAATAAGAATCTAACTGGTCGTAATATATGTATTCTATTTCTTCATTGGGAAAGTATCCATCAAAACAATCAAACTCTTCATGGGTACCTCCAGGACCTCCATGAAGCAGTAGCACTTTCATTTTCGGATTATTACCAACGCGTTTTGTCCAGACATTGAACGTACCTTTTGGAGTTGTAATAGGAATCATATTAATGCCTCCTGTAAATTGGTCGTCACTATTAGAATAGTCTAAATAGCTTGATGTAGTTTTGGTTTTAATATCAGATTTTTTTTCTGAATTAACACATCCAAAAAGAATCACTGTTCCAATTAATAAATAATAAATACCTTGTTTCATATTAATTTATAGTATTAGTTAATAGCATCAGCAATTGCCTTAGTATCTGCAAATTGTTGAAATTTAGTAATTTTTCCATCTTTTAAGTCCCAAAGATGTGCCATTTGTAAATTGATAACTGTGCCATTTTTTTTGTATTTTGCCTGATATCGACCTGTAACCAAAATCTTATTATTTGCCATGTCATTATAGTTGAGATCGGCAAGATTCCAATAGTCCCATTCGCTACCAACACGACTAAAAACGCCTTTTAATATGGCATCAAAACCTATATACGGATTGCCGTCGGCAAAAGGAAAATTTTCGGCTTCATTCCATACAATATCGGCATCCATAGCAGCGCCAACGGCTTCAATATCACCTTTTGCAAAATCGTCATAAAGTTTTTGAATGATTGCCATATTATCTGGAGAAGACACAATGCCTAGTTGTTGTAAAAATAGCATATTGTCAAAGAAATCTTGTTCTTGGGCAATTTTACCGTTTTTCATTGTTACCAATGTGGTTCCATCAATATCAACAGAGTTTCCTGTAGGAGGCATACCAAAAAATTCTCCTGTATTAGTGCCTTTAAAATTCCAATGTTTTACAAGCTTATCGCCTTGACCAAATACATCTACAATAGTAAATTCAACCTTTGAGAATCCTGTTATATAATTGGCATAAAAATCTTTTGCATTGTTAATACCTACAATATTTTCAGGACTCATAATAAGCGTAATGTTTGTGTCGAAATTGTCTGTGTTGAATTGATCTAACTTACCATTATTAATAATTTCATCCCAAACATTGGAATACATTTTTATATTTTTATCGACTTTGCTGTTCGTACAAGATGTAAAAAATAATACTGTTGCGAGGAGTGCTAATATTGTTGTTTTCATTTAAATGGTTTTTTATTTTTTAAATATATTATTTTTAATTCGAAAGTGATGGTTCGTTTGGACTCCACATGCCATAAATAGACATCCATTTTCCTTCATTATTGCGCTTTAATAGCTCAATATACTTTACGATTTCTTCTGTTATAGTTCCATCGGCTCCTTTCATTTTTATTATAAAAGTTCCTGTTTCATACCCTAAGTCACCATCACTTTCAGCTGCAATTGTAGATGCAGAACCCTCGACAAAGCCTGCATCAAGAAATCCCTGCATGTATTTTTTAATATTTTCACGTCCTGTAACCATTGGTTCATTTGGAGGCAAAATAGAGGCATTTTCATCATAAAGATTAGCAGCGGCAACGGCATCTTGTGCGTTCATGGCTTTTGCAAAATCACGATTCATTTGCCCGAGCTCTTCAACGGTTGCAGGTTTAACTTTTTCTACTTTGTTATTTGTACAAGATGTAAATAATAGTACTACTGTAAATAGTGTTAAAATTGTTGTTTTCATTTTAGTTATATTAGTTTTGAGTTAATTGTGTAGTTTCAAAAACTGAGTCGCCCAATTAGAGTGTGTCCAGACTTCGGCAATGCGGTTTCCTTCCATCCTAAAGAAAGCCATTCCTCTATTTTTAATACTTTGTTGGTAGCTGGTACACCTTCATATTCATTTTTATGAGTGCCTTTGCCATAAAAGGACATGGCTATCATGTTGCCATCTATGAGAAGCTTATCGTAACCATGTTTAATGTCTGGAAAAGCGTCAAAAGTGGGTTGAATATATTCCTTTTTAATTGCTGAATACCCTTTTAGATTAAAATCAAGTCCACCCAAATGAATTTCTATTTCTGAGGTAAAAACTTCAGGAATCATTTCTAAATTCTGATTGTTCCAGACGTCTTCAATCAATCTATTCATAGTTGTTTAGTACGCTTCTTTATTTGTATCTAAATCATTTTTAGATTCCTGCCCACAACTATAAATCATCAATATTGAGAGAAGTATTACGCATTTGTAAAGAGGTTTCATTTTTTTGATTTTATTATATAAAAGAACAGATAGATTGGTGATTGTTTATATGCTATATTCTTTATTCTAAAAATATTAGCTTTAAAACACTAATTTCAAATTAAAAACAAAGTACCAAAATATCTGTTTATGCAATATTTAATGTTATTTATTCAGCTGTTTCTGCTTCATCAGCCATTTTTGCTGCTTCAATTCCTTGAAGAGCAGCAGTGAATTCTGATAGATTATAAAATCCTTCTTCTCTTGCAATTTTACCATTCACCATTTGTAAAGCAAGATGCACAGGAATTTCCAAAACTTTATTATTAGCTTTTAAAGTACCTTTCCAGTTCCCCCAAAAATACACCCAAGTATTTCCATTATCGTTTGTGACCATTTCGTACCACGGAAGATCTTTTTCTTCTTCAAAATGATAGTTGGAGGTATTTGAAAGAATTCCTTTTAATGTTTCTAGAGTTTCTTTTGGGGCTGTGCCATTCTTCCAAGTATTGTGGTAAACCTTAGCTGTATCTGCATAGTGAGTTAACCATGCATCCCAATTACCATCATGGTAATCTTTAACTAATGCTTTAACTTCATCAATTTCTGGTGAAGTTTTTGTGTAACTGCCTTTTCCTTTTTCTTGACATGCTGTAAACAGAATAAGAGTAAATCCTAGTAAAATTAAGTTTTTTAAAGTTTTCATAATATTTGTTTATATAGTTAATAATTATTGATTAATAGCGTTATTCTACAATAGGCAAATTAAGTGTATAACCTAATTGCTGTAACAAGTCTAACTCGTTATATTGTACCTTTTCTCCCAATAATTTACCGTTATTAGTGAAATATAATATTGAGCTGCCACTAATGCTTATTTTTTTCCCAGTAGCTTTAGTTTCGCCATAGATTCCAGTATTTGTTCCTGAAAAAATCCATAGAATATCAATTATATTATTTGCAATTAGGGTTTCGGTTATGGTTATTTTTAAATCTGGAAAAGCAGTCTTATAAACATTTATATGAGCTTCCATTTCATTACTATTGGATACTACTTTAATACCATTAACCATTCTATAAAAATCATTTGTTGCCAAACCATTAAATTGAATAGTATCTCGTTTGTTCCAACATAATTCTATATACATTTTTAAGGTTTCTGTAATACTTTCTTCTTGCAAATTGCTTTTATTTTGTGATGTGTTACATCCCAAAAAACTAAGAATAATGACTACAAAAACAACTTTGGCAGCTTTCATAAACTAAAATTTTGCAGGCTATTGAAACATTAGGAATGTAAGGGAAACGTATGACACTAATTAACTGAATGATTTTAACTAATGAAAACAACCTAGGACGAAGACCTATTTTTATTGTCCCAAGTATGACTTTTAATTACCGAGCATAAAAACAATATTTGTACCTTTAAAGTGCTAAAACCAACGTTTGTATAGCAATAAATGAAAAACCAACATTTAACTCTTCTTAGTCTTTGTATTTGTTTTAATTTAAGTACTAGCTTAATTTTTTCACAAATCGTGGATTTAAATCGTTTATCTCCATATAAAAAAATATTTGTAGATACTGATAATTTTGGGGCTTCTTATCTTGATATTCTAGAAAAAAATTATACACATGTTAAACAGGATACAACTCGATTTTCCATGTTACTTGACCTTTCGTATTACTGGCATACTCGTAATTTAAATAAAGCTGAAGAATTTACTAAACAAGGACTTAAACTAACACAAAGTAAAAATGATACATTATGGAACGGCAGGTTTAATATTGTTTATGGATCTATTTTATTACGTCAAGAAAAACTAGATAGTGCTTATATAGTTTTAGATCGAGCAATAAATAAAGTAAAAGAAAAAGATTTAGCTTTTTTAAATACACAACTTGGATATGTTTATGAAAGGAGAGGGCAACTAGATATGGCTGCCGATTATGCCTTAGAAGTTTTGCGTATTGGTGAAAAGTTGAACGATAAGAAGGCAAAAGCTGTTGCGTATAGTGATTTGAGTAATTTGTTTTGGAAGCAGTCTAAGTTTGAAAAAGCTTTGGAATATGGTCTTAAATCGCTTTCTATATTTGAGGATCGAGGGATTAACGATTTAGATTATGATTTTACATTATATGTTGTCGGAAACAATTATTTGGGACTAAAAAATTATAACAAGGCTTTACAATACTTTGAACACGCTATGTCTATTGGAGAGCGTTATGGTTTTTATAATAATCTAAGCGATATTTATATTTCTTTGGTTGATTTAAATGCTCATTTACAAGATTATAAAGCTGCAGATATTGCAGGTAAAAATGCCATTAAATATGCAGAGTTATTAGATAATAATTTTATGCTAATGCGCTCATGGTTATCATTAGGAAAAGCACAACATCTAGAAGGTAAATATATTTCGGCTATTGAGAGTCTTAATAAATCTATTGATGCAGCTACAGAGAATTTTGGGGATGAATATTATTTAAGCCAAGTCTATGAAACTTTAGGAAAGGCTTACGCTGGAAATCACAATTATAAAGATGCGTACGATGCAATTGACAAATTTGACAACTTAAAGGCCAAAATTTTTACAACTGAGTCAGATAAACATATTTCTTTGTTGCAAACCGAGTTTGATGTGGCTCAAAAGGAGAGTACGATTCAGCAGCAACAAGCGAAATTAAATCAGCAAAGAACAAGACAAACTTTAATTATTATTATTGCCATATTATTGCTGTTATTGTTGGCTATCCTATATAAAACATTTAAGTTAAATAAGAAGAAGAATAAGCTTCTTGAAAGACAAAATAGAGAGAAAGAATTTTTATTGAAAGAGATTCATCATCGTGTTAAAAACAACTTAGAAATTGTATCTAGTTTATTATCGCTGCAATCGGCTCAAACTAGTGATAGTACAGTTGTTGATGCTATGCAAGAAAGCCAAAACAGAGTGCAATCCATGAGTATGATTCATCAAAAATTATATCAAGGAAAAAACTTAGGGACTATTGAAATGAAAGACTATTTAATTAATTTAGGAAGTCATGTTTTGGATTCTTTTGGAGCAGACAAACGCATTGTACTTGAATGTGCAATGGATATTCTAGAATTAGATGTAGATACAGCAGTGCCTTTGGGTTTAATTGTTAACGAGTTGATTACAAATGCATTAAAGTATGCATTCCCTGAAGGACAGAAAGGTCAAATTGAGGTTCAACTAGCTCAAAAAAGTACTGATAAGTTAATTTTAAAGGTTATTGATAACGGCATTGGTCAAGAAGATGACGATTTTACCAAAGGCACTGGCTTTGGGATGCAACTTATACAGCTGTTAACACAACAGCTTAATGGTACTATGGAACATGTAAAATCTAATGGTACTGTTGTGGCTTTTGAATTTAAACTTAGCTATGTGGCTTAGTTTTAAATTGTTTGCAAACGTTTTAACAGATTAGGTCTTAAATTTTTACTCAACGGAATCACCTTTTTTGAAATTACAATATGCGTGTGACCAATTTCATTTATCTGTGAGATGTTAACAATAAACGAACGATGCACACGTAAAAAATGTTCAGGTGGAAGCTTAGTGTCCATTTCTTTTAGCGTCATTACCAATACATATTCTTTCTCTTTAGTGAAAATGCGACAGTAATTGCGTTCTGCTTCAATATATAATATATTTTTAATTATGATTTTAACCATATTATCATTATGCCTTACAAAAATTCTATCCTCTAATACTAACGATAAATTTTGTTTGGAGTTTAATTTTTTATGACGTCCTTCGGCCATAACTCTACTTACCGTAAGCTCTATAGCACGTTGTAAGTCTAACTTTTTAAAAGGTTTGGATATAAAGGCATAAGGATTAGTTTTTTTAGCACGATTAAAGTTAGTTTCATCGGCATTGGCAGTAAGATAAATTATTGGAATATTGTATTCTTTCTGCATCAAAAGGGCGGTTTCAATACCATCAATATCTCCTTTTAAATTAATATCTAAAAGTACAATATCTGGCTGTTGATTTCTTATTTTATTAAGTGCTTCTTCTCCTCTAGGAACGATGGCATTTACGTTATAGCCAAGCTGTGTTAATTGTAGCGAAATGTTAGCGCCTATAAGCATTTCATCTTCAACAATTAATATGTTAATTAGTTCTCCCATTACTTTAAGAATAAATTAATCTTCAATTAGTATTGCAGGTAAATCAAGTTCTTTATATAGGGTATTGTAATTTAACATTTCTACATTTATTATGGTATCTCTTTCATTTTTATATACATTCCATTCTGCTAGTAAATCTTGTAATCGTTCTTTTGCCCCTTGAGTTACTTTGGGATCTTCAACGTCAATATATCCTTTTAGATGCATGAGTTGTGCATTGAGTTTGTTATTAAAATTAATAACATCTTGAAATGTTTTTTGTTTGGGCTGAATAAGGTTTTGTTCCCAAGTATCTATGCGTTCAATGAGTTTTTTTCCATTATCCACAAGTGTTTTTGTGCTTTCATTTTCTTTAAGAAGTTTAGCATAGTTCTTTAGTTGAGACTTAGCAGAACGCATACTATTTACCGATTCATGAATATCTTTAATTGTATGCTCTATTTGAGCTAATATAGATTGTTGTTCTCTAAAATCGGAAGCCGAAGCTTCAATTTTTGGATTAGGTAAAATAGTGACCTCAGTTTCTGATATTTGTTTATCTAAAGTTAATCTAAGTGTATATACTCCAGGAGCTACACTAGAGCCATTATAATTTCCATATACAAACACATTATCTACGGCAGGTAAAGCGTCTCTATTGAAGTCCCAAGTAAAACGATTGTACCCTTTTTTAGAAGGCAAAACTATAGGTTTGCCTGGACCACCAGGCCACATTTTAAATACTTTTGGTTTTTTATTTGTGATGGTTCTAATTACTGAATTGTTTTCTAAAACTTCAAATTTCAATGCTGAAGAATCTGATGCTTCAGCTAAATAATAATCAAAGGTTACACCACTTTTAGGGTTCTGACCTAATCCAGGAATAAATCTATTTGTACTTCCACCAAAAATCCGATAGGTGTCTTTTGGTTTAAAAATTTGTACTTCCTTTTTTTTATTTGAAATATTCTGAATTGCAGCAACATCATCTAAAATCCAGAATCCTCGACCAGCTGTAGCAATAACCAAATCGTTATCCTGAATGTATATGTCATTGATAGCAACAATAGGTAAATTTAACTGAAACGGTTGCCAATTCTTGCCATCATCTAAAGAAATGTATAACCCAGTTTCTGTTCCAGCATATAATAATCCTTGTTGTTTTTTGTCCTCTCTAACTACGCGTACAAAAGAGTGTGGGTCTGTAAATCCATTGACGATTTTTGTCCAAGACTCCCCATAATTGGTGGTTTTAAAAATGTAAGGATTTAAATCCATCGATTTATAGCGCATGATTACAACATAAGCAGTTGCAGGATCATGAGGAGAAACTTCTATACTGTTTATAATCCCATCAGGAATATTTTTTGGCGTAATATTGGTCCAAGTTTTTCCTTCGTTTTTTGTAATATGAACCAAGCCATCATCACTTCCTGAATACAAAATACCTTTTTCATGTGGTGATTCAACCAAATACGTTATCGTATTGTAATTTTCTCCACCAGCTGCTTCATTGGTATATGGACCACCTCCCGGACCTTGTTTTTCTTTTTCGTTTTTTGTTAAATCTGGACTAATAGCAGTCCAATTATTTCCAGCATTAGATGTTTTAAAGACTACATTTCCAGCATGATAAATAGTATTTCTATCATGTAGTGAACTTATTATTGGAGCATTCCAATTATATCGATATTTAAAATTTTTAGGTTCGATGCTTAATCCAAGCTCAGGATATTCTTTAATAGGTTTACTAGTTTTTGATCTTGCAGCCCATTTTTCAATAATTCCTTGATAACATCCACCAAAAACATATTCTGGATTATCTGGATCGAATGCTAAAAACGCACTTTCACATCCAGCGACAGAATACCAATCCTTCCAGTCGATGCCAAAACCTTTGGTTCGACTTGCTATAGCAATAGCAGAATTGTCTTGCTGTCCGCCATAAACATTATAAGGCACTAAATTATCGGTAATAACACGATAGAATTGTGATGTAGGCTGATTTTGTTGAGTACTCCAGCTTTTTCCGCCATTAAATGAAATGTTTGCACCACCATCATTGGAGTTAATCATGTTAGTATTATCATATGGATTAATCCATAAATGATGATTATCGCCATGAGGAACCCCAATATTTGAAAACGTTTTCCCGCCATCTATAGACTTCATTACAGGGGCATTGAGTACATATACAACGTTTTCATTTTGTGGATCTGCAAAAATTTCCATATAATACCAAGAACGCGCAATATTCACACGATTAGAGTTTATTTGACGCCATTTTTTACCTGCATCATCAGAACGATATACACCTCCTTTTTTACCTTCAGCTTCTATGACTGCAAAAACACGATTAGAATTTGCGCGAGATACTGAAATTCCCGATTTGCCAAAGGCTTTAGGTAAACCTTCTTCCATTTTTTTCCAAGTTGTTCCACCATCAGTTGATTTATATAATCCTGAATTTTCTCCACCAGAAGTCATTGTCCAAGCAAAACGGTGGTGTTGCCACATAGAAGCATAAAGGATTCTAGGATTATTCATATCCATTGATAGGGAGGACGCTCCAGTTGTGTTATTAACAAACAATACTTTTTCCCATGTTGTTCCACCATCTAGTGAACGATACACACCTCTGTCGTTTGATGGACCATATTGCGCTCCTTGAGCAGTAACAAATATAATATCTGGATTTGTAGGATGGATGATAACATCAGAAATGTGTCGTGAATTTTCTAAACCAATATGTGTCCATGTTTTCCCAACATCTGTCGATTTGTAAACACCATCTCCCATAGAGGTCATTACACCACGAGCAGCATGTTCGCCCATGCCAACAATAACAACATTTGCATCACTTTCTGAAACTGCAATGGCTCCAACAGTCCCTGTTTTAAAGAAACCATCAGAGATATTCTTCCAGGTAATACCGTTATCAGTAGTTTTCCAAAGACCTCCACCAGTACTTCCCATATAGTAGGTGTGTGGTTGTCCTATTACTCCTGTTGAGGTGTTGCTTCTACCACCTCGAAAAGGACCAATATTTCGCCATTTAAGATTAGGAAATATCTTATCGTTAACAACAGTTATAGGAATTTTACCTTTTTTACTTCTTTTTTGTGCTGTAATGGAATTAGAAAATATGAAAAGAATTAGGACAACGAGTTTTAGTGCTTTCATTTGGTTGGTTTTGATGGTTATTTGGTATTGTTCCTTTGTAAAGGTATGAATTCAATATTTAATTTACAGAATAGAAAAACCAAAAAAAGCGTTAGATCTAGATCTAACGCTTTTTTTTATATCCCTTCGATTTTGTTTATTTGACAATAGTTTCTTTGTTTTTAAGCTCAATTAAAACTTGATTAGTCAATAAATCATCAAAAATTTCACGTTTTCTAATAAGGTTTGCTTTTTCGTTATACCATAATACTTCAGCTGGACGACAACGCGAATTGTAATTACTAGACATACTATAGCAATAGGCACCTGCATTTTTAAACACTAGAATATCATCCTCAGTAATTTCTGCTATTCTTCGGTTATTCGCAAATGTATCTGTTTCGCAAATATAGCCTACAACCGAGTAAAAACGTTGCTTGCCTTTCGGATTAGAAATATTTTCAATTTCGTGTTGCGATCCATAAAGCATTGGTCTAATTAAATGATTAAACCCAGAGTCTATTTGTGCAAAAACTGTTGAGGTAGTTTGTTTGATAGCATTTACTTTAGTTAAGAAATAACCAGCTTCACTCACTAAGAATTTACCTGGCTCAAAAGCTAAAGTAATCTCACGCCCATAATTTTTACAAAACGTTTTGAAACGCGTTGTCAATTTTTCCCCAAACTCTTCAATATTGGTTTCAATATCACCTTCTTTATAAGGTACTTTAAAACCAGATCCAAAATCAATAAACTCAAGACTGTCAAAATTTTTTGCAGTTTCAAATAATATTTCACTTGCGTATAAAAATACTTCAATATCCAGAATATCACTACCGGTATGCATATGGATGCCATTAATATGCATGCCTGTATTTTTGACAATACGCAATATATGAGGAATTTGGTGAATTGAAATACCAAACTTAGAATCAATATGTCCAACTGAAATATTTGTATTGCCACCAGCCATTACATGCGGATTGATACGAATACATACCGGAATTTCTGGATGTTTACTTCCAAATTGCTCTAATATTGATAAATTATCAATATTTATTTGTGTGCCTAATTTTGCCACTTCTTCAATTTCTTCAAGCGAAACACCATTAGGTGTATAAATAATATTTTTAGCTTTAAATCCAGCATGTAAACCGAGCTTAACTTCTTGGATAGAAACAGTATCTAATCCAGCGCCAAGACTATTCATAAATTTTAAAACAGAAATATTAGATAATGCCTTTACAGCATAATTTACCTTGAGCTTGTTTACCTTATTAAATGCAGTAGTTAAACGTTTATATTGTGCTTCAATTTTATGAGCGTTGTAGACATAAATTGGGCTTCCAAATTTGTTTGCAATGTTTAATAAAGTTTCACTTTTCATAATCTTAAAATTTAATCGTTTTGCATAAATGTTGTTAAAATTGTTAGTACTTTTTAGGTTAAATTTTTTTTTTTAGTAAATCTATAACCTTTTTTTGAGTGGAGGTAGTATTTGCTAAATAAACTTTTTACTCAAAGTGAATAATTATACAGCTCAAAAAAGATTGGTTAAATGTTTCAGGTTGTTTACATTTGCAGAGCAAAAATAATTTCATAAAAATGAATTTACACGAATACCAAGGAAAAGAAATATTAAGCAGTTTTGGAGTACGCATACAACATGGTATTGTTGCTCAAAATGCTCAAGAAGCAATTGCTGCTGCAAAACAACTTACTGATGAAACAGGAACAAGTTGGCATGTTATTAAAGCTCAAGTTCATGCTGGTGGACGTGGAAAAGGTGGCGGCGTAAAGCTTGCTAAAAATTTGCAAGAGGTTGAAACTATAGCTAGCCAAATAATAGGAATGCAATTGATTACTCCTCAAACTTCGGCGGAAGGTAAAAAAGTGCATCAAGTTTTAGTTGCGGAAGATGTATATTATCCAGGAGAGAGCGAAACAGACGAATTTTATATGTCTGTCTTGTTAAATCGTAGTACAGGACATAATATGATAATGTATTCAACCGAGGGAGGCATGGATATTGAGACTGTTGCCGAGAATACACCACATTTAATATTTAAAGAAGAAATTGATCCTGCTACAGGGTTATTGCCTTTTCAAGCTCGACGAATAGCTTTCAATTTAGGACTTTCTGGATTGGCCTTTAAAGAGATGGTAAAATTTGTAATGGCTTTATATAAAGCCTATGATAAATCAGATGCATCGTTATTTGAGATAAATCCGGTTTTAAAAACCAGCGATAATAAAATTATGGCAGTTGATGCTAAGGTAACTATTGATGATAATGCTTTATATCGTCATAAGGATTATATAGACTTAAGAGATATTCGCGAAGAAAACCCCATTGAGGTTGAAGCTAAGAAAGCAGGATTAAACTATGTTGATCTTGATGGAAATGTTGGTTGCATGGTTAATGGTGCAGGTTTAGCCATGGCTACTATGGATTTAATTAAACAAGCAGGAGGAGAGCCTGCAAATTTTTTAGATGTTGGAGGAACAGCAGATGCTGAAAGAGTTGAAATAGCATTTAGAATTATATTGAAAGATCCTAATGTAAAAGCCATCTTAATCAACATATTTGGAGGTATTGTACGTTGTGACCGTGTTGCACAAGGAGTTGTAGAGGCTTATAAAAATATGGGAGACGCTATTAAGATTCCTATTATTGTACGTTTGCAAGGTACAAACGCAGATATTGCTAAAGAACTTATAGACACTTCTGGACTCGATGTTCAAAGTGCTGTAGAATTTCAGGAAGCGGCAGATAAAGTTCAGGCAGTTTTAAATTAAGAACAAAATTATATAGCATTTTTTAAGAGTAATGTAAAAAACATTGCTCTTTTTTTATGAAATTCTTCTTCTCAATGTTAAAAAACTATTAATTAGCGTTAAACAATAGTTAATTAATCAAAGTTGATGTAACAATTGTTATTTAAATGCAGTCTATAAGACATCAATCATTTTATTTAAATCAATTAAAAAAACGAACAATTATGAAAACAATCAAAGCATTACTGTTAGTTGTTGTATTAACTTTTAACAGCGTACTTTTTGCAAGTACAACTTCCGAAGACCTAAAAGCTGATTCAGCTGTAATTACAACCGAAATTGGTAAACTATTAAAAAATCCAAGTTTTTTAGTTGAGAAAGAAATTGTAGCGCAGGTAACGCTTACATTAAACAAAAACAACGAAATCGTTGTTTTGTCTGTAGATTCTGAAAATACACGAATTGAAAGTTTTATTAAAAGTAGATTAAACTATAATGAACTGCCTTCAGTAGTAAATGCTGTAGACAAAATATTTATTGTGCCAGTAAGAGTTACACTCGATGAATAGATTTTCTATTTTGAATTAGTCTTAAAAACTCCTAGGTATTTCTTAGGAGTTTTTTAATGCCATATTTTTTATTAAAAATCGATTTGAGAACAATGTTTTAGTTTTCTAATTATTATTGTAAAAGAAGTAGGGTTATAGAATTAAAATATTTATATAAAATTCTAAAGAAGTAAACGAATTATTCCTTGTTTTAGTATATTAATAGATATATTGTAAATAATTGAGAAACAATGGATTAAGTGTTTTATGTACTTTAAAGCAAAAAAAAGACGATGAAATGACGTCAAATATTCGATGAGTTACATTATATCAACGATTATTAAAGTATAATTATGACTAATTTTATATAATCAATAATTAATTCACCCTCGGCCATGATAAATCGTGTTGAAAAATTAAGTTTGCTCTCAGAAATGATAGCATTCGCCCGAATTGATAATAGCCTTAAAGAAATAGAATATAATTTTTTACGTGGAGTTGCTAAGCAATTAGAGATTACTCGTGAAGATTTTAACTATTTATTAGATAATCCAGTAACCCATATTCATTTAAAATCGCACAGTGAACGTATTGTACAGTTTCACAGGTTGGTTTTACTAATGCACTTAGATGAGGATATTGCAGAAAAAGATTTAATAAGACTTCATAATTTTGGACTTAGAATGGGTCTTGGTCATGAAGCTATTAATAAAGTACTGGATTTAATGGAAAGTTTTCCATATAAAATTATACCTCCAGATTTCTTGATTGATATATTTAAAACACAATATAACTAAACTGCATTTTATAAGATAGATTTATACTTTTAATTGTTTTAACTTGGTTTGATAAGCCTTAATTTCGTCTCTTACTTTTGCAGCAAGCATAAAGTCTAATTCTTTAGCGGCTTGTTCCATAAGTTTATGTCTATCTTTAATTTTCTTTTCTAGTTGAGGTTTTGTTAAGTACTCACTTTCAGGTTCTGCAGCTTTTTGAGCTTCTAACTCGTAATAATAGGTGCTTACCGAATTTTTTGTGAGCGCATTATCTAAGCTCTTAATAATAGCTTTTGGTGTAATGTTGTTTGCTGTATTATATGAAATTTGTTTTTCGCGACGATAATTGGTTTCGTCTATGGCTTTTTGCATACTATTTGTAATTTTATCAGCATACATTATGGCTTTCCCATTAAGATGTCGTGCAGCTCTACCTACGGTTTGTGTTAAAGAACGTGCCGAACGTAAAAAACCTTCCTTATCGGCATCTAAAATGGCTACTAGAGATACTTCAGGTAAATCTAAACCTTCACGTAATAAATTTACACCTACCAGAACATCAAATAATCCTTTGCGTAGATCTTGCATAATTTCTACACGCTCTAAAGTATCCACATCACTATGTATGTAGCGACAGCGCACGTTAATCCTAGCTAAATATTTAGTAAGCTCTTCGGCCATACGTTTGGTAAGAGTAGTTACTAAAGTACGCTCGTCTTTTTCTACGCGAAACTGTATTTCTTCAATCAAATCGTCAATCTGATTTAAACTTGGGCGCACTTCTATTTCGGGATCTAAAAGTCCTGTTGGCCGTATCACTTGTTCTACATAAACACCATCAGTTTTTTGCAGTTCATAATCGGCTGGAGTAGCACTTACATAAATAACATGATTTTGAATGGCTTCAAATTCTTCAAATTTTAAAGGACGATTATCCATTGCAGCTGGTAAACGGAATCCATATTCTACTAAATTCTCTTTACGACTTCTATCGCCTCCATACATAGCGTGAACTTGAGAAATGGTAACGTGACTTTCATCTACTACCATTAAATAATCATCAGGAAAATAATCTAGTAAGCAAAATGGTCGTGTTCCAGGTTCTCTTCCATCTAAATAGCGCGAATAATTCTCGATACCAGAACAATACCCTAATTCCCGTATCATTTCTAAATCGAATTCTGTACGCTCTTTAAGACGTTTCGCTTCTAAATGTTTGCCAATGTCCTTAAAATAATCTACTTGTTTTACCATATCTTCTTGAATATCATGAATGGCATTTTGCAAGACATCAGGAGAGGTTACAAACATATTTGCCGGGTAAATGGTAAGTCTGTCATATTTTTCAATGACTTTGTTAGTTTGAATATTAAAGGCTTCAATCTCTTCAATTTCATCACCAAAAAAATGAATCCTAAAAGCATCATCTGCATAGCTCGGAAAGATATCTACGGTATCTCCTTTTATTCTGAAGTTTCCATGATTAAAATCGGCTTCAGTACGTGAATACAAACTCTGTACGAGTTGATGCAATAGTTTTGTTCTTGAAATAACTTGATCTCGTTTTAAGGTGATGACATTTTTTTGAAACTCTACAGGATTTCCAATTCCATAAATACAAGATACCGAAGCCACTACCAATACATCACGACGACCAGAAAGTAGGGAAGAAGTGGCGCTCAAACGCATTTTTTCAATTTCTTCATTAATCGATAAATCCTTTTCAATATACACACCAGACACAGGAATATAAGCTTCGGGTTGATAATAATCGTAATAGGACACAAAATACTCTACCGCATTTTCAGGAAAGAATTGCTTAAACTCAGAATACAATTGCGCTGCCAAAGTTTTGTTATGTGCCAATACAAGTGTAGGACGCTGTATTTCCTGAACCACATTAGCAACTGTAAATGTTTTTCCAGAACCAGTAACCCCTAAAAGGGTTTGGTATTTTTCGTTAGAGAATATACCCTTTGTTAGCTGTTCTATAGCTTGGGGCTGGTCTCCGGTTGGAGTAAATTCTGATTCAATTTTAAAACGCATAATTGCAAAGCTAAATGAATTGTAGTAATACTACAATATGCACTTTAATAATTTTGTGTTAATTAGAGCTTACCTTTTCAATGCAAAATGCCCTTTTACTTGAAATTGGGTATTTCCTTTTTTAACATCGGCAACAAACCAATAATCGCTTGCTGGCATGTTGTGTCCGTTATAAGTACCATTCCAACCAGGAGTAGAAGAGGTTAAGTGTGTCATTTGTTTACCGTATCTGTCAAAGATGTTTATGGTAGTTCCGGGTAAGGTTTCAACACCAGTAATATGCCAAGTATCAAAATACCCATCGCCATTTGGTGTGAAAAATTTAGGGGTATCTACAATGACAATGTCTTTGGTAATTTCTGAGCAACCATTTAAATCTATAATAGTTAATATATGATAGCCTAAGGAGACATTGGTAAAAATATTGGAATCTTGCGGTTCACCATCGTCTAAAATATACATATAGTTGCCAATACCACTTATGGTAATTGTAATGTTGTTAGGATCGGAGAAATCAACAGTTTCAGTGACTTCAATAGTTGCTTGTTCAGATTCTATAACATTAAATACGGTTGTAGTTTCGCAACCAAAAGGCGTGGTTACTTTTACCCAATATTCACCAACTTGTTCGATATCTATTTCTGAAGTGGTATCATTGGTTGACCATAAATAGGTATCTCCTGCTACAATTTCTCCTGCAATTACCGTCAATGGAAAATTTTCTAAACAAATTACTTGTTCGGGAATTTCAACGACAGGTTTTCTGTGTACTGTTACAACAAAGGATGTAGTATCAAAACAGGATGTTGCATCGTTTTCAACTCTTACAAAGATTTCTTGTCCATCAATAGCGTTATAGTTTAAATCTGTAATTTCATTTTCTCCATTTGTAGCATCTGTTATATTTTCATAATAAGACACTGTAAATTGAGATGGATTTTGATTTCCTAATACTGTTGAAGTTTGTTGTGATAAATCAAAAATAAGTGCAAAGTCATAATCATCATCACAATCTTCTAGATTTGGTGGTGTGTTTGCAATGGGATTTGGGTTTACAATCAAATCAAAAGACGAAATAGCAGAGCAAGAGGTGTCATTAAAATCGGCTCTAATAAAAATAGTTTGACTTGTAGCAGTATAAGTATAGGTATTTCCAATAGCGTTTTGACTGTTTTGTGCATCTGTATTATTTAGGTAATATGATACTGATATATTTGTAAGGTCATCAATAAATATAGTTGTAGCATCGTTTAAATTGTACGTAGTAGTATCATTCTCACAAATTTCAATAGATGAAATTGTATTGAGAACAGGAGGTAGATTTACTGTGATTTCTAGTGGAATGGTCACATAACAATCGGAAACAGTATTGGTTACTTTTACAAATACAGTTTGCGGGTTGGTAATATTGTTATAACTATCCGAATTTAGAATAGGGTTAATATTTGCTTCTAGAGTTTCTTCTGACTCAAAGTAAGAAATGACAATATCATTATTTCTAACATCTAAAATTTCGAATTCTGAAACGGTTAAATCAAAAGTGGAAACGCCATCGTAATCGCTATCACAAACCGTTAAGTTTGTTGGTAAATTCACGGTTGGTACTTGAATGACATTCAAACCAAATTCTGCAACAATATGGCAGTATGTTCCGTTTTCAATACGTGCATAGATTTGTTGCGGATTTGTAATATTGGTATAATTCAATGGAATTTCGTTCTGTAAATTTTCAGCATCATCAAATGACGTGTACAAAGTTATCTCTAGACTTTCTGGAATGCCTTGAGACATTTCAAGAATTTTATCGTTTAAATCAAAACTTTCAAAACCATCATTAGAAATATCATCACAAACCAAAAAGTTTGTTGGCGGATTGTACAGTGGAAATGAGCCAACTTCTAAATTGAATGACGAAACACCAAAACAATCTTGATCGGTATTATTTTCTACTCTCACGTATATTGTTTGTGGACTTGATGTATTGTTATAATTAGAATTTTTGTCTATGATATTGGTTCTGTTAATGGCATCTAATTCTGTTTCAAAATAGAGCACCCGTTTTCCTGTTTGGTTATTTAAAATTTCGACATCTTTTAAATTGAATAGAAAATCTGCTATTTGGTCACCATCGGATTCGCAGTTTTCAAAGTTGCTTATTGGTATAAATTCAGGTAGTGTATTTACAATAATATTTATTTCAGCAGAGGCAAAGCATCCTGTAATTGTACTTTCTATTCTTGCAAAAATGGTTTGTGTAGTTGCATTAAATACACTTGGAACTAAAATAGCATTAGTGTTATTTTGTTGGTCGATTAGTGTTGTGTGAAAGCTAATTACCAAATCCGTAGTATCTGCTACAATACTTGGTATCATAGCTTCAAGATCTACTATAGAAAATCCATCTTGGTCGTTGTCGCATATTATAATTTCTAAAGGCGAATTTACAGTTGGAGCAGGAATAATATTTACAACAAAAGCAATGGTATTATAACATGCAGTAGTGTTTGATGTAACTCTAGCATAGAGTGTTTGTGGGTTGGAAGTATTTGTATAAATCTGTTGTAATGCATTTACATTATTATTGGCATTGACATCACTTGTAAAGTAGTTTACTGTAACACCTGTTAAGCCATTTAGTACTAGAGCATCAAAGGTTGAAAGTTCTAAATCTATAACACCATCATCATCGGAATCGCAATAATCTATAGGACTTATTGGCTGTAAGACTATTGGAGGATTTATAAAAAGATTAATTTCTGCTTCATAGCCACAAGTTGCGGTCTCAATTTTAAGGTATATTAATTGAGGACTAGTTGTAACTACATAAGGAACATTTTGATCTATTGGATTGATGCTGTTATCCATATCAAATTGAGTTTCATAAAATGCTATAGTAACGTTGTCCAAATTATTTATTATTTGTGACGCGATATTGAGTAAATCAAATTCAGCAATACCATCACCACTATCGTCATCACACACATAAAAATCTTGTATTTGAGTACCTGTAATTAGTAAGTTTGTATGAATTGCTATAGGTACAATAGTTGCGCAACCTGTTGTGTCATCTACTATTCTCACATAAATAGTTTGAATATCGGCTATTGTATTTTGAAAATTTGAAGCGTCTGCAATAGGATTATTTCCTGTTTGTGCATCTGCATTTGTAATATGAAATGTTACGGTAACGCCTGTTAAACCTTGGAGAATATCTGGAATAATGGTTGTTAAATCAAAAAAGGCAAAACCATCATCATCGCTATCACAAGCATTTAAAGGTGGTATATTTGCATTTACATTTGGTCTATCTAGTACAGTAATGCTTATTGTAGTTGTGGTATAACAACCTGTAATTGCATTTTGAATTCTAACAAATAATTGTTCGTTAGGAAGTGTGTTTACATAAGGTGATGGGATTGGGTTGTTGCCTGTTTCAGCTTCATTTTGTGTATAATGGTAGCTTACCATTAAGTTTGCGTTTCCTTGTGTAATTTCGGCATCCGATTGTGTTAAGTCTATTTGAGTTGAACCATCAGCAATAGTATCATCACAAATCACTATTGGTGTTGGAAGTGTAATTTGAGGCAAGGTATTTACAATGAGGTTAAAGCTGGTATAAGCTAAACAGCCACCATTTGTGTCTTCAATTCTAACATAAATGGTTTGTGGATTTGATGAGTTTTGAATTGGGTTTGTGATGGCATTTGTATTGTTTTGTGCATCAGCATCGGTAAGATGGTAAGAAATAATATAATTTCCAGGAGATACCGCATTTTGTACTTCATTATCTTTAATTGTAAGATCAAAAATTTCGACACCATCTTCACTTGCATCATCACAAAGTTGAAAGTCTGATATTGCATCCGCCGTTTGTTCAGAGCTTAAATTAATTATAACACTATCTTCAATAACACAGTTGGTATTGTTTAAAGGAATTGTAATTACTACATTATAATTTCCGGACGTTGTAATGTTTAAAGTGTTATTATTTTCTGCCGGAAGTAATACGCCATCTTGATACCAAGTATATTGTGCTAATGGATTTTGTATGTCGCCATCAATGGTATAATTTTGAGCACAGGTTGAAATATCTGGCCCTAAATTTACGGTGGGATTAAAACTGTTTCCTTGTATAAAAACTGCGGAATCGTAGTTTTGGTCAGACTGGTCGGCAATTACTAATTTAATGTGATATTGTACATTTGGGATTATTGTAGCAGCGGCAGATAAGGTGGTTGTTCTTCCATTATAATTGGTGTCACCCATACTATAACCATCAAAATATTGTTGATTTTCAGCAGCACAAAAGCCAACAATTTCATCGTGAATAGTACTTGTGTTTACAGGAATATTTGTGCCAGGAATAAGTGCAATATTAACATAGGGATTATTGGTGTTGGCTTCTTTTATAAGAAATGCAAAGCCATCAGAATATTCACAAGGGAAGTTGCCAAAATACTCTTCGGAAGCTAATATGTAATTAAACTGAATGACATTAGAAATTGATAAAAAATCAAATTCAATAGATGTCGCGTTAAAAGTATTAGAAATTCCTAAAGCAGTTTCTAAATCTGAATCGGTACCCCAAGTTAGATCGCCATCATTTAAAATATTGATATTGGTTGCATTTCCTCCTGAATTTGCATTACCTGTTGAAAGCATGATTCCATTTTCAAAAGGAAAGTTAGAATTAGCTCTTTCAAAATACCCAAAACTTGAGAGCCCATTTACTGTTCCATTTACTGACGAAGAAATGTTTGTTATTTCAACGCAACCTTCAGCTAAATTGTTTTCAATTAGTGTTTGCGCAGACAATGTATTATCAACCGAGATGTTTTGTGCAGATACTGTGTTTGCAATCCAAATGCATAGCATTAAGTAGGTTAATCTTTTCATTAATAATAAGTTATGATTTTTAAATTTGGGACTTAAAAACCATTAATTTGTGTTTGGGCTAATTTGAGCGAAATGTAAGTAAAAAATAGATGAAATGCAAAATAAATCGATTAAATGCATTTTTTTGTAATTTAATTATTTCAAAATGTATTTATAAATTAAAATAAATGTAGATTTTCTATTAGGATTTTTACTTATCT
>CAYQME010000036.1:10879-24163 GCA_964418645.1 uncultured Flavobacteriaceae bacterium | reverse complement strand
CACATAAAAAAGGAGTCGGAAGTTCGAAAAACGGTAGAGAATCAGAATCGAAACGCTTAGGTGTAAAGATTTTTGGTGGA
This sequence comes from uncultured Flavobacteriaceae bacterium, assembly GCA_964418645.1. Classification (GTDB taxonomy): domain Bacteria; phylum Bacteroidota; class Bacteroidia; order Flavobacteriales; family Flavobacteriaceae; genus JAADHG01. The sequence continues at coordinate 24,083 of CAYQME010000036.1, read as the reverse complement.
CAAGCTGCAATAGCTGGAAACATTATCGTTAGACAAAGAGGGAATACACATCACCCAGGTGAAAACGTGTATGGAGGAAAAGATCACACGTTACACGCTAAAGTTGATGGTCTTGTAAAATTTACAAAGAAAAAAGATAACAAATCTTATGTTTCTATAGTACCTTTCGAGGCTTAAGAAATAGATTTAATCTAAAATATGAAACCCTTTCTGGAAGCAGAAAGGGTTTTTTGTTTTCCATTATCTTTGAATTTATGGAAGGATATTCAGGAACACCCTTAGCTAGAAAATTAGGGATTAAAGAAGGCTTTAACATTTTATTGATAAACCAACCTGAATATTATAAAGATCTTTTTAAAGATTTTCCTGAGACTGCAATTGAATCTAAAAAGCCAGAATCTGAAAAGGTGGATTTTATACATGTCTTTTGTAAATCTGTAAATGATATGCAGCATCAATTACCCAAGCTAAAGCTCATGCAAAAAAAGATGGAATGATTTGGGTGAGTTGGCCCAAAGGAACTTCAAAAATTGAAACCGATTTAAATAGAGAAGTAATTAGAAATTATATGTTATCTGAAATTAAATTGGTGGATGTAAAAGTTGCTGCCATAGATGCAGATTGGAGCGGATTAAAATTTGTATATCGATTAAAGGATAGAAAATAAAAACCCTCACATTTCTGCAAGGGTTCCATTTATTATGGAATGTCATTGGGAAGCAAATTTTAATTTTCTGTGGCAATCTGCTAATTTATTATGAGATTACTACGTCGCTTTTCTCATCGTAATGACGTTTCGCGATTAATAACGATAATATTCAGGTTTAAAAGGACCTTCAATCTTTACACCAATATAATCAGCTTGATCTTCTCTGAGTTCGGTAAGTTCTACACCAATTTTCGCTAAATGTAATTTTGCTACTTTTTCATCTAGATGTTTAGGTAACATATATACTTTGTTTTCATAAGCATCTCTGTTATTCCAAAGTTCTAATTGTGCTAAAGTTTGGTTTGTAAAAGAGTTACTCATTACAAAACTAGGATGTCCTGTAGCGCAACCAAGATTTACCAAACGGCCTTCAGCTAATATAATGACATCTTTTCCGTTAATAGTGTATTTATCAACTTGTGGTTTGATTTCTACTTTGGTATGACCATAATTCTCATTTAACCAAGCCATATCAATTTCATTATCAAAATGACCAATATTACATACAATGGCTTTGTCTTTTAAGGCTTCAAAATGATGTCCTTGTACAATATCTTTGTTTCCAGTAGTTGTAATAATAATGTCTGCATTACCAACAACAGATTCTAATTTCTTTACTTCAAAACCATCCATAGCAGCTTGAAGAGCACAAATAGGATCAATTTCAGTAACTGTTACAATAGCACCTGCACCTTTAAAAGAAGCTGCTGATCCTTTACCAACATCACCATAACCACACACAACAATACGTTTTCCAGCAATCATAAGATCTGTTGCTCTTTTAATAGCATCTACAGCGCTTTCACGACAGCCATATTTATTATCGAACTTACTTTTGGTAACACTATCATTAACATTAATCGCTGGCATGGGTAATATTCCAGCTTTCATTCTGTCGTATAACCTGTGAACTCCAGTTGTAGTTTCTTCACTTAAACCGTTTATACCATCAACTAATTCTGGATATTTATCTAAAACCATATTGGTTAGATCGCCACCATCATCAAGAATTAAGTTTAAAGGTTTACGGTCTTCCCCAAAAAATAAGGTTTGCTCAATACACCAATCAAACTCTTCTTCGGTCATATCTTTCCAAGCATAAACAGCAGTTCCAGCAGCAGCGATAGCAGCAGCAGCTTGATCTTGAGTAGAGAAAATGTTACAAGAACTCCATGTAACTTCTGCTCCAAGAGCTTGTAATGTTTCGATTAAAACAGCCGTTTGAATCGTCATATGTAAACATCCTGCTATACGAGCTCCTTTAAGCGGTTGTGAATCCTTATATTCTTCACGAAGACTCATTAATCCAGGCATTTCAGCTTCTGCCAATTCTATTTCTTTTCGTCCCCAATCTGCAAGCGATAAGTCTTTTACTTTATGTGCTGTGTAAGGAATTGTTTTTGTGTTCATATTAGTATATTTGTTTCTATAAAATTTCGACTGCAAAGATAACTAATAACTTCGAGAAATATAAATGCCTCTTTATAAAACAATTCATCCAAACTCACAAACTACTGTTAAAATCTGGAAGATTACCGAATCATATTACGATTTAATGCAATCTGTAGATTTAAAACCTAAAAGTTTAGAACGTGTTTTAGGGATGAAAAGCGAATTGCATCAAAGAGGTTTTTTAAGTGTTCGCCAGTTATTAAAAACATTTGGTTATGCAGATGTAGAATTGCATTATGATACAAATGGTAAACCTTATTTAAAAGATGGGAAATATATTTCTATTACACATTCGTTTACGTTTTCGGCGATTATAATTAGTGATTTTAAAATTGGGATAGATATTGAAAAACAACGCGATAAAATTGTAAGGATTGCTAATAGATTTGTAGATTATGAAGACCAATATTTAAATAATGAAGACTTAGATTGTGTAAAGAAGCTGATTGTAATTTGGTGTATCAAAGAATCATTATATAAATTATTTGCAACTCCAGGCTTGAGCTTTAAACAGCATACTTTAGTTATTCCTTTTACTCTTAAAGACAAATCTACAATGGCTTGGGTTGATTACCAAAACAAAAAGTATCGATATACGGCAAATTATTTAGAATTTGAAGGGTTTACATGTGCTTATGTTTTTCCTAAATGAGAAAGATTTACCAAAACATATTAGCCTCAATTTCAAATAAAGAAAAATTACTTGCAGTTTTGATTGATCCTGATAAAATGGATATTGAAAAAGTGTCTGATTTTATGGCAAAAGTAAATACTTCAATAGTAACTCATATTTTTGTCGGTGGAAGTGTTGTAGAAGAGAATGACACAGCAATACTAGTCTCAAAAATAAAGAAACTTACAACACTTCCTGTTATTGTATTTCCTGGAGATGTTTCTCAAATTACAGAACAAGCAGATGCTATTTTGTTTTTGTCATTAATATCGGGAAGACAATCGGAGTATTTAATAGGAAAACATGTTAAGGCTGTTTCAAAGTTACGACAGATAGATTTAGAAGTAATTCCAACAGGATATATCTTGATTGAAAATGGCAAGCAAACAGCTGTAGAAAAAGTAACAGGAACACAACCAATGTCGCGAAATAACATTCCATTAGTTGTTGATACAGCTCTTGCAGGAGAATTTCTTGGTAAGAAACTCATATATTTAGAAGCTGGAAGTGGCGCAACACATCCTATTGACGATATAATAATTTCAGAAGTAAAAAAAACAATACAAATACCGTTAATTGTTGGAGGTGGAATAAGAACAAAACAACAATTAGAAGATGCTTATAAATTTGGAGCAGATTTGGTAGTTATAGGAACTGCCTTTGAAAAAGATATTAATTTTTTTAATGAAGTATCATGACAGAAATTTTAGATTTTTTCATTAATGCCTATCGAGAATCACCAACTTATTTAATTGTTTTGGAAGCAATTGCTTTTGTATTTGGAATTGCAAGTGTTTGGTTTGCTAAAAAAGCAAATATTTTAGTGTATCCAACTGGAATAATTTGTACTGTAATTACAGTTTATATTCTTTATGTAAGTGAATATTTAGGAGATATGATGATGAATTTTTATTATTCTGTGATGAGTATTTATGGTTGGTGGAATTGGTCACGAAAAAAAGGGGACAAATATGTAGTTCCAATTTCTAGAACAAATAGGAAGGAGAAAATGATTGGTGTTTTGTTTTTTGTTTTAACAATGATAGTAACTTATTTAGTCTATAAAGCCTATGATTATGAATTACAAATTCCTAATTATATAGACATTATAACTTCAGGAATTTTCTTTACAGCTATGTGGTATATGGCTAATAAGAAATTAGAGAACTGGACGTTATGGATTATTGCAGATATTATTACTATTCCACTTTATGCATATCGAGGATTAGGAATGTTATCATTACAATATTTAGTATTTACAATTTTAGCAATTCAAGGATATATTGAATGGAAGAAAAACTTAAACAAAAACCTTCAAACTGCTTAAAAGTAGTCTTGTTTGGACCAGAATCTACAGGGAAAACAACATTATCAAGTCAATTAGCTCGTCATTATAATTCGGTTTGGGTACGGGAATATGCACGTAGATATCTTCAAGATAAATGGAATAATGAGCGTAAAACTTGTGAACCAGAAGATTTATTACCTATTGCTGAGGGACAAATGAAACTTGAGAATAATTTGGCACAAAAAACAGATTCAGTATTGTTTTGTGATACAGATTTATTGGAAACCAAAGTATATTCTGAGACCTATTATGTAGGTAGTTGTGATCCATTATTAGAAAAATATGCTATAGAAAACACCTACGATTTGTATTTTTTAACCTATATTGATACACCTTGGGAAGCGGATGATTTACGTGATAAACCAAATGAACGCGAGTGTATGTTTAAAGCTTTTGAGGATACATTGATAAAATATAACAGACCGTATGTTTTGCTAAAGGGAGACAAAAAACAGCGTCTAACCGAAGCTATAAAACATATTGATAAACTTATTAAAAATAAGCCTTGAGTTTTACAGAAAAAGACATCAATCAAATACAACAAAAAGGACTAACTCTTGAAAAAGTTAAATCTCAAATAGCCCTTTTTAAAAAGGGAGTTCCTTTTGTAAACCTTGAAAGTGCTGCTACAAAAGGGAAAGGTATTCTAGCTTTAGATAAAGAGGAAACACAACAGTATGTTACTCTTTTTGATAGCAACCGAGATGAACTCTCTATTGTTAAATTTGTGCCAGCTTCAGGGGCAGCAACAAGAATGTTTAAGACGCTTTTTACATTTTTAAAAGAGTATAGACCAGAAAAGGAAAGTATAAACTCATATATCAATAGACATAGAGACAATGAATTATCAGTGTTTTTAGTAGGATTAGAAAAATTACCTTTTTTTGAAGATGTGGTTCATAAAATTCATAAAGTAATTCCAGATTTTAATGAGTTGTCTTACGATGAGAAACGCGTCGAGTTTATAAAAACAATGTTGAATGAAGACCGATTAAATTATTCTTTTTATCCCAAAGGGTTGTTGCCTTTTCATAGGTATAAAGTATACGTTTCTACTGCTTTTGAAGAGCATTTATTTGAAGCGGCATTATATGGGTCATCAAACAATAAGGCTAATTTACATTTTACAATTTCTGAAAGACATAATCATAAGTTTGATGAAGAGTTTAAATATATTGAAGAAGATGTAGAAGAAAAAACAAATACAACATTCAATATTTCATTTTCATATCAAAAACATTCTACAGACACCATTGGCGTAACAAATAAAAATGAACCTTTTAGAAATGATGATGGCAGTTTAGTGTTTAGACCGTCAGGACATGGTGCTTTATTAGAAAATCTCAATGATTTAGATGCAGATATTGTGTTTATTAAAAACATTGATAATGTTGTTGTAAAAAAATATAAATCTGATGTAGCTTATTATAAGAAAATGCTTGCAGGTATTTTATTAGAAAAACAACAGCAAGCATTTACATATCTAGATTTTTTAGAGAATACTAGTATAAAAGAGAATGAACTTGTAGAGATTGTTCAGTTTTTATCAGAAAAATTGAATGTATCTATTAATAGAGAGTTTGAGAAATATTCAACTAAACATCAAATAGAGTATTTACGAGATAAGCTTAACAGACCAATTCGAGTTTGTGGCATGGTAAAAAATGAAGGAGAGCCAGGGGGAGGTCCGTTTTGGGTAAAAGATGAAAGTGGGACTGTATCATTACAAATAGTAGAGTCCGCTCAAATTGATAAGAAAAATAAACATCAAAAAGAAATATTAAAAAAAGCAACTCATTTTAATCCCGTAGACCTTGTTTGCGGAATTAAAAATTATAAAGGAGAACTCTTTAATCTCACAAAGTATGTAGACCATAAAACAGCCTTTATTACCATGAAAACAAAAACAGGGAAAGATTTAAAAGCACTTGAGTTACCTGGCTTATGGAATGGTAGTATGGCATTTTGGAATACTATTTTTGTTGAAGTACCATTGTTAACTTTCAATCCTGTAAAAACAGTTAACGATTTATTAAAGGCACCACATCAAATCTTATAATTGTGAATGCTGACACATTGATATCTGAATTGACCTTTAAAGCCGTAAGAAGTAGTGGGTCTGGAGGGCAACATGTTAATAAAGTCTCTTCAAAAATGGAGCTACACTTTAATTTAGATAATTCTGAATCGTTTTCTGATGAAGAAAAGCAGTTGCTTTTACAAACTCTTAGTAAAAGACTCACAAAAGAGAATAGATTGGTTTTACAATGTGATGAAACGAGAAGCCAACATAAAAATAAAGAGCTTGTTATAAAGCGCTTTTTTAATTTAATTAGAGAAGGATTAATCGTTCCAAAAAAAAGAAAGCCAACTAAGACCCCAAAGGCAGTTATAAAAGAGAGACAAGAAAGCAAGCGTAAGCAGTCTCAAAAAAAGGCTAATCGAAAAAATCCAGAGTTTGATTAAAAAATTCTTGAATCTTAATTTGTAAATCCAAAATCTAATATATCTTTGTACTGTTCTCAAAAAAGGGGTGCTTTTTTGATTAACGTTTAAATATATTAATTCGTAAATCAATTAGGCTGAGATCACACCCATTGAACCTGAGCAGGTAATGCTGCTAAGGAATCGAGCGTTAAGAAAATGCCCAGTGGATATTTTTAGCGAGTGCCAAAGAATCATCGATTATGAGGCTTCCGCAATTTAGCTCAAGGAAAAGAGGCGATTTGCTTCAAAAACCAATTTTTAACAACAAAGAATAATCGCCTCTTTTTATTCGTGTATTTAATAATAACGAATGAAAACTTTCTTTAAATCAAATGTCACTTTCTGCATATTAGAAAGGTCTTTTTTACTTTTCTTTCTAATAAGTATTTCTTCTTTTTCACAAGAAAAACAACAAGATTCAACTAAAATCGAAAAATTAGACGAAGTTCTTGTAAGAGCCATTCGTGTAAATGCTACTTCTCCAATAACACATTCCAATGTTTCTAAAGAAGATTTAAAAAAACGTAATCTAGGGCAAGACTTACCCATTTTGTTAAACTTTTTTCCTTCAGTAGTAACAACAAGTGATGCTGGTTCAGGAGTGGGTTATACAGGGATTAGAGTGCGCGGTGTTAGTGCACAATCTACCAACATTACAATTAATGGAATTCCATATAACGATGCAGAATCCTTAGGAACTTTTTGGGTAGATTTACCTGATTTTTCATCATCGGTAGAAAGTTTGCAGTTACAACGTGGTGTTGGTACATCAACTAATGGTTCTGTAGCTTTTGGAGCCAGTATAAATATTTTAACAGACGCAATTACAGAAACAGCAAGTGCCGAAATCTCAAATTCAGTGGGAAGCTATAATACACGAAAGCACACCTTAAAATTTAGCACAGGCAAACTCAATAATCATTTTGAAGTATCAGGGCGTTTGTCACAAATAAAGTCTGATGGTTATATTGATAGAGCAACTTCCGATTTAAAATCTTACTTCATCCAAGGATCTTATGTTGATGATAATACTTTGATTAAAGCCCTTGTTTTTGGCGGTCAGGAAATTACCTATCAGGCATGGAATGGAATTGATGTAGAAACCTTAAAAAAGGATAGAACATTTAACCCTTCAGGATTATATACAGATGCTGAAGGGAATATTAAATTTTATGATAATGAAGTAGATAACTACAAACAAGACCATTATCAATTGCATTGGACAGAAAGATTTAATAATAATTGGTCAACAAATTTAGGGCTTAATTATACTTTTGGACGCGGCTTTTTTGAACAATATAAAGAAGATCAAGATTTTACTGATTATGGTATTGAAGAGATTATAATTGGAGGTGAAACCATTAACACTACGGATTTGATTAGAAGGCGTTGGTTGGATAATGATTTTTACGTGGTTGTAGCTAATGCAAACTACAAAGACAATAATTTAGAGATGTCTTTTGGAGGGTCTTATAGCAGTTATGATGGCGATCATTTTGGTAAAATTATTTGGGCACAATATGCAAGTAATAGTCAAATTATAGAACAATATTATAATAGTTATGGAAAGAAAAAGGACTTTAATATTTTTTCAAAAGCAACTTACAAATTGAATAATAGAGTTAGTCTTTATGGCGATTTACAAATGCGATTTGTAGGTTATAAAACAAAAGGTATTACTTCCGATAGAGTAAATTTGCTAATTAATGAAGCCTATAATTTTTTCAATCCTAAAGCAGGAATTACCTATAAATTAAACAGTAAAAGCAGTTTATATTTATCGTATGCTAGAGCAAATCGAGAACCAAGCAGAAGTGATTTTAAAAGTAATCCGAATGTAAAACCAGAACAACTCAATGACTTTGAATTGGGTTGGAGAAACACAAAAGGTAAGTTTAGAATTAATGCCAACGCTTATTATATGTTGTATAATGAGCAATTAGTTTTAACAGGAGCAATAGATGATGTAGGTACGCCAATTAGGGACAATAGTGGCGATAGTTATAGACTTGGATTAGAAATTGATGCAGCTTTTCAAATTTCAAGCAAGTTTGCAATACAACCTAATTTTACAATAAGTTCAAACAAAAACAAAAGTACCTATTCGCAAATTAATGGCGTATTGAAAAATTTAGGTAAAACTAATATTGCATTTTCACCAAATTTTATAGCAGCAAATACTTTAGTGTATCAGGCTATGGAGAATTTACAAGTTTCATTTTTAAGTAAATATGTTGGCAAACAATTTATGGGTAATACAGATTCTAAGGTTTCAAGGTTGGACAGCTATTTTGTTAATGATTTGAATATTATTTATGAGATTACAACCCATTCAATATTTAAATCAATCGTATTTTCTGGTTTAGTAAATAATATTTTCAATCAGAGATATGTTTCAAATGGGTATTACTTTACGTATGATGATACGTGGTCTGTTCCTGGGCAAACAACAACTATTGAAGGTGTAGGATTCTATCCGCAGGCGACAACGAATTTTTTACTAGGAGTAATATTGCAGTTTTAATTTGTAATGAAAAGATTATTTCCACTAACCTCAACACGATATGATTTTAAACCGCATCGCAAACTGGAATTATTTAAAGGCTGCCCAGTTATTAAACTGTAAATATTTGCTTCAGAACAGCCACAATTACCTTCTAAGCCAGTAATAGTAAGTACAGAGCAAGAACTAGGAGTATGGTTTGGGTCGCTTGCGTCCCAAGCAAGAAATCCGGTTCCTGAGTTTGTTACAATTATCCCTCCATTTCCAGCGTTAGGGACGTATACAGAATTGCTAACAAATTGCAGTTGACTAAATTGTGGTAAGCTCATATTAACATTCAAGTTAACGCCTATATTTAGGAGAAAATTACAGTTACTATTATTTATGTTGTTTTTACTACATGAAAATAGGAATAGGCTAAATAACACATTAAAAAAAAAGGTCTTCATAAGTTTAATTTTTCAATCGCAATTTACAATAAAAAGTGCTGTGAGTTAAATATTTTGTATATTTGCTATACATCTCGTGAACACGAGATTTTTTGCATTAACCCCAAAATTTGTTTTAAAAATACAAGAGTAAATGCAATATTAATTACTAACGTTGAAATTATGAGTAACGTATCATATTATACTGAAGAAGGGCTTAAAAAACTTAGAGACGAGTTACGTCAATTAAAAGATATTGAACGACCAAAAGTGTCGCAAGCTATTGCAGATGCTAGAGATAAAGGCGATTTAAGTGAGAATGCAGAATATGATGCAGCAAAGGAAGCACAAGGAATGTTAGAGATGAAAATTTCTAAATTAGAAGAAACATTAGCAGGAGCAAGATTAATTGATGAATCACAATTAGACACTTCTAAAATTTTAGTTTTGTCTATAGTTAAGATTAAAAACCAAACCAATGGTATGGAAATGACCTATACTTTGGTGGCAGATGGAGAAGCCGATTTGGCTTCAGGAAAAATATCTGTTAATTCTCCAATAGGGAAAGGATTACTAGGTAAATCGGTTGGAGAAGTTGCCGAAATTCAAGTGCCAAATGGTGTTATGAAATTTGAGATATTAGAAATCTCAAGATAAATAATGTATGGCTTCAATTTTCACAAAAATAGTAAATGGTGAGATTCCGTGTTATAAAGTCGCAGAAACAGATGATTTTTTAGCATTTCTAGATGTAAACCCAAACGCTAAGGGACATACACTTTGTATTCCTAAAAAGGAAGTTGACAAGATTTTTGACCTTGATGAATCGACGTACAATGGATTGATGAGTTTCTCTAGAAAAGTTGCTTTAGCAATTGAAAGAACCATAGAATGTAAGCGAGTAGGTATATCGATTATTGGGCTAGAAGTTCCTCATGTACATGTGCATTTAATTCCGTTACAAACTATGGAAGATGCTAGATTTACTTCAAAAGTATCTTTAACTCCTGAAGAATTTCAAAATATTGCAGAAGCAATTCTTTCAAATTTATAATTGTCTTAGGGAAATTTGGATAGTAGTACCTTTATCAATTTCAGACGACACTACTCTTATTTTGCCATTGTGGTAGTCTTCAATAATACGTTTTGCTAGGGATAACCCTAATCCCCATCCCCGTTTTTTACTAGTAAAGCCAGGTTCAAATATTTTTTTAAAAAAGTGTTTTGGGATGCCTTTTCCAGAATCAGAAACTCTAATATGTACAAACTTGTCGTTTTGTAAAATCTTAATTTTTAGTTGTCCTTTCCCTTTCATGGCATCAATAGCATTCTTTACTAGATTTTCTATTGTCCAGCTATACAATTGCGCATTAAGATTTACATGAATGTTTTCGTCTGGAGACACAAATTCAAAGGCAATAAGTTTGGAAGAACGTGCTTTTAGATAATTATAGGATTCTTGAGTTTCAACAATAATATTAGTATTCTCAAGAGTTGGAATAGACCCAATTTTACTAAATCTATCGGTAATGGTTTGGAGACGATCAATATCTTTTTCAATTTCTGTAATGTGATCTGGATTTACGTTTTCCATTTTTAATATCTCTGTCCACCCAATAAGAGAGGATAAAGGTGTTCCTATTTGATGTGCTGTTTCTTTTGCCATTCCTGACCATAGCTTATTTTGTGTGGCAACTCTAGAACTACGATAGAAAAAGAAAACGACAGCTGCAAACAAAACTATAATTAAAACTAATGCTAAAGGATAGTATTTTAGTTTGTTAATTAAAGGAGAATTACCGTAATAAACAGAACCAAATTGAGCATCTTTATTTCCAAGAGGTATTGGGGTGTTCTCTTTTTCAAATCTTAACTTGAGCTTATTTAAATACTTTTTAGGATTGTTTACTTTTATCGTGTCTATGTTCCTTATACTAGTTATTTCGTTGTTTGGATCAACAATCATCATTGGTGTAGAAGTATTACTTTCAATAATTCTTGATGTGACCTCAATTTCAGAACCGTCAGAAAGAGGATTTTGTAAACTTGACAACGCATAAGACCAATTCTGCATTTTTGTGCGTTCTTCAGCCTTAAAGTGTTGAAAAAAGGTATAAGTATTCCAAAGAATAAGAGAAATAATAGCAAAAGATGCTACTATAATTATCCAACGTAAAAAATTTCTATTATTCAAAAAAACAAGTTTTAGTTTTCAATTTTAAATATAATGCAATTATGTTAATATTATTGCTTGAGTTGTTAGTAAATTGGTTTTTTGTTAATACATAGATTGTTAACTTTGTTCAAAATTTGTAGATAATGATTTCTTTTGAACCTAAAGAGCTTTCAGTTGCGAAATTACATGGCTATTTGCTTAGTGCTATAGCACCAAGACCTATTGCTTTTGCTAGCACTATTAATGCTAAAGGAAATCCTAATTTATCTCCATTTAGCTTTTTTAATGTATTTAGTGCAAACCCACCAATACTCATTTTTTCACCTGCTAGACGTGTAAAAAATAACACTACTAAACATACGTTAGAAAACGTTAATCAAGTTAATGAGGTAGTGATAAATGTGGTAAATTTTGATATTGTTCAGCAAGCATCATTAAGTAGTACCGAGTATCCTGAAGGTGTTAACGAGTTTGATAAGGCAGGATTAACGATGCTAAAGTCCGATATTGTAAAACCGTTTAGAGTTGCAGAATCTCCTGTGCAATTTGAATGCAAGGTCAACGATGTTATTGCATTAGGAAATGAAGGAGGTGCTGGGAATTTAGTTATATGTGAAGTAGTAAAGCTGCATATTTCTAAGGAGGTTTTAAATGAAGAGAATACCATAAATCAAGAACAACTAGATTTAGTTGCAAGAGCTGGAGGTAGTTATTACAGTAGAGTTAATAAAGGATTTTTTGAAATTCCAAAGCCTATTTCAACCTTAGGTATTGGCGTAGATGCTATGCCTGAGCATGTTAAAAATAGTATGATATTAACAGGTAATGACCTTGGTGTGTTAGGAAATGTAGATGCATTGCCAACTCAGAAAGCTATTAATGCATTTGTAGATGATGTAAGCGAAAGATATCCCAATATTAAAGGAACAACTCATAGAGAAAAACATAAACTAGCACAAAATTATTTGAGTTATGGAGATGTAGAAAGCGCGTGGAAGCTATTATTAAGTTAAGATTAAAATATAAATATTAAAAACACAGAACATAAAACAATAATTTGATGGAAGTACAAGGAAGAATAAAAGTAATTGGAGAAACTCAAACATTTGGAACTAATGGGTTTAAAAAAAGAGAAGTGGTAATTACAACCGAAGAACAATATCCACAGCATATTATGGTGGAATTTGTTCAAGACAAGACAGATTTATTGAATAACTATCAAGTAGGGCAACAAGTAAAAATAAACATCAATCTTAGAGGAAGAGAATGGGTTAATCCACAAGGAGAAACTAAGTATTTTAATTCTATTCAAGGATGGCGTATTGAGAATGTACAGCAAGAAACAGCAACTGGAAATGTACCGCCAGTACCACCTGCTGAAGCTTTTGAACCTGTAGATAAGTTAAACGAAAATGATCATGACGATTT
>CAYQME010000036.1:0-10779 GCA_964418645.1 uncultured Flavobacteriaceae bacterium | reverse complement strand
CGTTTTGTGTTATTTCCAGAGAAATTAAAAGTTTCTAAAAGCATGAAACAAATTTTACGTAATTCATCTTTTACAGTGACTATTAATAAAAATTTTGGAGAAGTGATTTACCAATGTTCAAAAATAAAGAGAGCTGGACAAAACGATACTTGGATTACTAAAAGTATGATTGAAGCTTACACAAAACTTCACAAACAAGGCTATGCAAAATCTGTTGAGGTTTGGCAAGATGAGGAGTTGGTTGCTGGATTTTATGGTATAGATTTAGGAGATGTGTTTTGTGGAGAAAGTATGTTTACCAAAGTAAATAATGCGAGTAAATTTGGACTAATCAGCTTTATACAAAACACCAATTATAAACTTATAGATTGCCAAGTTTATACTAGACATTTGGAAAGTCTTGGTGCTGAAGATATATCAAGAGATTCTTTTTTAAATTATCTAAAATGAGAAACCCTTATATTTGTCTAGATATAACAAGTTGTGCTTCATAATGACCAACCAATAACCAATGATAAAATTCTTTAGAAAAGCACAATATGGCCAAACTATTTAACAACATCAGAAAAAAATTGATTAACGATAAACCTTCTGCAACACGAACAGTAAATTACCTTAAATATGCTATTGGCGAAATTGTGCTTGTGGTTATTGGGATATTGATTGCTTTAAGTATTAATAATTGGAATGAATCCAGAAAACAATCCATATCAGAAAAGGTATTTATAACAAGTGTAAAAAATGATCTAAAACAAGATAAAGCTTTTATTCAACTAGTAGTAGAACTTATTGAACCAAGAATAGAAGCTTATGAAGCCTTAAGTAGTGACTTACCTAATCTATATCATAATGATAGGAAATCATTAGATTCCATATTTCAGATATATTTTAAAAGTCAACGCACATTCTACCCAATATCTGGCTCTTATGAATCAGCTGTATCAGGAAATCAAATTACTGTTTTCCGCAATAAAGAATTAATTCAAAAAATAATTAAATTATATAATTCAACTTATGACAGATTGGTAGATAACGGACAAATTTTGGACGAAAGATGGGCTTTTATAACTAAAAAGTATAGTTATGAAAGAAGAACTGGGCATACTCGCGAAATGAAACCTGAACAACTCTCTGAATTTCTTGATGACTTATATCATCATTATGTGCAAATGGATTGGTATCTAAAACAATTAAAGTCAACAATAACTGAAATTGATAAAATAATTATAGAAAACTAATAGTAGAGCAAATAAATAACTAAAGCACAACACTATGTATAATTATTGCTAGTGTAAGCCTACTTAAGGAAATTCTCATAGATAAGCTATTGGCCAAAGATAATAAAATCTAACCATGAAAAAAGTGTGTATTATTGGTGCAGGACCTTCAGGAATTACTGCTGCAAAGAACCTTATTCAAGTAGGGATTACTGATTTTGTTTTATATGAGAAATCAGATAAAATAGGTGGTAATTGGGTATATAACGAAAACAAAAGTCATTCGAGTGTATTTGAAACAACACACATAATTAGCTCGAAACCATTATCGCAATACGAAGATTACCCAATGCCAGAAAGCTATGCCGATTATCCATCGCATAATGAGTTATATGAGTATTTCAATAATTACGCAAAGCAATTTAAAGTAACAGATCATATTCAGTTTAATACTTCTGTTGAGTCAGCCAAACTTAACGATGATAATATTTGGAATTTAAAATTGAGCGATGGTAGTATTGAACAATTTGAAAACCTGATTGTTTGTAATGGACATCATTGGAATCCTCGTTTACCAGAATATCCAGGAGAGTTTGCTGGAGAATTTATACACTCGCATGATTTTAAGAATAATCGACCATTCAAAGATAAAAAGGTATTGGTTATTGGAGGAGGAAATTCAGCTTGCGATATTGCAGTAGAAACTTGCAGAGTATCAGCTAAAACTCTAATTAGTATGCGCAGAGGTTACTATTTTATTCCTAAATTTTTACTCGGAAAACCTGTTGACCAACTCAACAATGGTGTTGGGTTTATTCCCAAATTTGTAATGAATGGCATTTTCAAATTACTTTTAAAACTGACTGTAGGTAACCATATAAACTATGGTATGCAAAAACCCGATCATGAATTTCTAGGTTCTCACCCAGTTGTAAATTCCGAGTTACTTTACTTCATTAAACATGGTAAAATAAAACCAAAAGTAGATATTGAAAAGTTGGATGGAAATAGGGTTCATTTTGTAGATGGAAGCAAAGAAGAAATAGATGTTATCATCGCATCGACAGGCTATAAAACAACCTTTCCGTTTTTTGACAAATCATTTATTAATTTTGAAGAAGGCTATATTCCACTTTATAAAAAAGTATTTCATCCTAAATATAGAAACTTATTTTTCATAGGTCTTGTGCAACCAATGGGTTGTATTTGGCCACTTGCTGATGCTCATTCCAAACTTACAGCTAATTATATTACTGGAAATTATAAACTGCCTAACAATATAGAATCTTCAATAGAAAAGGATATTAATAAAATAAAATCTCAATTCATGCAAACACCTCGACATAGTGTAGAAGTAGATTATCACGAGCATTTAGCTGAATTGAAAAAGGAATTGCCAAAGAATGCTCCGAGTTGGAATTGAAGATTTTAATTAAACTTCATCATACCTAAAACACCCAACTTCATGGTCATTCACCATTCCTGTGGCTTGCATATGTGCATAAACTACTGTAGAACCCACAAATTTAAAACCTCGCTGTTTTAAGTCTTTGCTAATTGCATCACTTAAAGGCGTATTTGCAGGCATTTCATTGATGCTTTTAAATTTGTTTTTAATTGGTTTTCCATCAACAAATCCCCAGATATATGTGCTGAAACTTCCAAATTCTTTCTGTATTTTCATAAAAGATTGAGCATTGGTAATCGTTGCATTTATTTTTAGTTTATTGCGGATAATTCCAGCATCTTGGAGCAATTCATCAATCTTTTTCTGATTGTAATTGGCAATTTTTTTATAATCAAAATTATCAAAAGCTTTCCTGAAGTTTTCACGTTTACGAAGAATAGTAATCCAGCTTAAACCAGCTTGAAAGGTTTCTAGAATTAAGAATTCAAAAAGAGTATCATCATCATACACAGGAACTCCCCATTCTTCATCGTGATAAGCTTCATATAAAGGGTCACCAATTCCCCAAGCACATTTGTGTTTTTTATGCATAAAATATTTTTTGCTTAAAGATAACTAAGGAGAGGTAATAATCCATCTTATGTATGGTGAAATTTATAAGATTGAAAGTTATTGCTTACCTTTAAAATAAAAGGTAATAGATCCTATTTGAGATGCTTTTGTAGTATCACTATTAAATTTTGCCGCTTTTGCGTATTCTAAAGCACTATCTATTAAGCAACCATTTGTTGATGCTGATGAGTTATTAACATAAGCATCGGTAACATTGCCTTCGTTATTTACGGTAATATTAATGACAACTTTTCCTCCATACTCACACAAATACACTGGTGTTGGCAAAAAGGTATGTGTTCTATCAACTAAAGAATAGCTAATAGAACTATTTTTATTGACAATTGAAGATGTTTCTTTTTGATTTTCTGAACGTTTATTTACAATATCATTAATAGTACTAAATGTCGAAGAATTATTATCGTCTGAATTACTCCTAGATGCAGTTAAAACGCTATTTTCTTGTACAGCAGATTTAATATCTTCAATGGTTGTCCTATTTTTTATAGCATCCATTTGTTCCTCAAATGCTTTATCATCAAGTTCTTCGTAGTCTTTAGTTTCATTATATGCTTGATTTGTTGAAGGAGTTGATAACAAGTTGTCAAGACTTTTAAGAATGTCTTCTAATTCTTCTTGTTCAACTTCTTCAATGTTTTTAGCATCTAATTCATAAAAGGTTTCCGCAACTAATTCCGATTTTTTCTTAATATGAATGGTAAACCCTAAATACACTACTGCTGTGGATAGCAATGTGGTAAAAATCAAGGCTTTATATGTATTTGGATTGGCCATATATTAAAAAACAAAGGTATGTTATATACGTTTATTTATGAAAAATAGATTAAAAGTCAAGAAACTCCAAATTATCTAGTACTATTCCAAAGGTAGACTTTCTATAAAATCTTCAATTGAGGCAGCGTTTTCTACATCAAAAGCACCAATTTTTGTACGCCTTAAAACCGATAAATGTCCTCCAGATTGGAGTGCTTTTCCAAAATCGTGAGCTAAGGAGCGTATATAAGTCCCTTTGCGGCATACCACTTTAAAATGAATATTAAGACCATCAATCTTTGTGATCTCAAATTCAGAAATATGAATGGTTCTAGGTTTAATTTCAACAGTTTCTCCAGCTCTAGCAAACTCGTAGAGGCGTTTGCCTTCTTTCTTTATAGCCGAAAAAATAGGTGGATACTGCTCAATATTTCCAATAAATTGCTTGGTAGTTTCTTTAATTAAATCCTCGGTAATATGTTTAGTCGGAAAGGTTTTGTCTATTTCGGTTTCCAAATCGTAAGAAGGCGTTGTGCTTCCTAAAACAATAGTCCCTGTGTAAGTTTTTATTTGTGCTTGAAATGTATTGATTTGCTTGGTCATTTTTCCTGAACAAATTATTAATAAGCCCGTCGCCAAAGGGTCTAAAGTACCTGCATGCCCTACTTTTATTTTTTTAATATCGAATGCTTTCCGAATTACCCAACGCAGTTTATTTACTACTTGAAAAGAAGTCCAATGAAGCGGTTTATCAATAAGTAAAACTTGTCCTGAAAGAAAATCGTCTCTGGTGTTCATTATATAGTAGTTAGACTATAAATATAAAAATGAATGATTAGTAAAGCGAGACCAAAGATAATACGATAATAACCAAAAATTTTGAAGCCTTTTTTGCTTAAATAATTTATAAACGATCTAATGGCAATTAAGGCGACAATAAAAGCAATAATATTTCCAATAATTAGATAATTGATTTGATTACTACTTAATTCAAATCCTGCTTGATAATAATCGTATAGTTTTTTTGCAGTAGCCCCAAACATGGTTGGTACGGCAAGGAAAAATGAAAATTCAGCAGCTGTTTTTCGGTTCAGTTTTTGAGTCATCCCTCCAACAATGGTTGCTCCACTTCTAGAAGTCCCAGGAATCATAGCCAGAGTTTGAAAAAAGCCAATTTTTAAAGCGGTTGCATAACTAATTTCTGTATGCGCTGTTGGATTCTCGTTATCAAATATTTCATTAGCCTTAAACCAATCATCTACTTTTAATAAAATAATCCCTCCAATTATTAGTGAAATGGCTACTATAACAGGGCTTTCCAATAATTCGTCAATCACATCATTCAAAAGCAATCCTAAAATTACGGCTGGAATAAAAGCAACTAATAATTTAAAATAGAAGTCTAAACTCTGAAAAAAACGCTTCCAATACAATACTACAACAGCTAAAATGGCTCCCAACTGAATGATAATAGTAAACAGTTTTGTAAAATCGTCGGCGGCAATTTTCATGAATGAGGAAGCAATAATCATGTGTCCTGTGGACGAAATAGGTAAGTACTCAGTAATACCTTCAATTATTGCTAAAATAATTGCATTTAAAATGTCCATTATTTCTTATCAGGATTCAATAAAATGGCATAAATCTGGATGCCAAATCCAATAAGCACTAAAGTTGGTGCTAATCGAATTCGTCTAAAATTAAATATTTCTGGGTTAAAAATATTAGGATCATCACTACCACCCCCTGACATTAAAATAAAACCTAAAGCAATACACCCTAATCCGATAAACATCCATTTGTAGTTTCTTTTTCCAAAGATAAAGATGTCTTTACTATCTTTTTTTCGTTTTTGTTCTCCCATAGTTAATTTATTTTCAATCTTCTTATTTTTATTCTCCAAATGACAAAGATAATGATATAAATTAGTGCAGCTGCAAATGCTAAATAAAAAGCATAGTTATCAAACGCTGAATTTCTATCTTCTGTTAAATATTCATAAACGTAAAAATTTCCTGCACTGTCCCCAAAATCGAATTGAAATAAAAATATAAGTGGATAAGTCAAAATTCCAATCCAAGCAATTCTCTTTTCAATATTGCCTAATTGGTCAAAATATTTTGAGATTTGGGCTAAGAAAAACAAGTGAATGATTCCGAATATTCCAGCAGAGATAAGACCAAATAAGAAAAGCCACCCCATAATGCTTAATCTAGCTAGAGTACTTATAAGACCAATTGTTATTCCAACAATCATTAATACTTTTTTTTTCATAAACTAACTACCTAATAATACAACTGGTCTGTTTTTAAATTCAAGAAGCGTTGTGTAGCAAAATACGTGCTAAACCACGTAATTAGGATGCCTATTAAAAATATAGCCACAAACAACCCAATAAGTAAAATATGATTTTTAAGAAGCTCTAATTCTGGAAATGTTTTATTTATATAATACAATACTATTGCCATTCCAATTAAGGCAATTATAGCACCTATAATGCCTAGTTTAATACTTCTCCAAATAAAAGGACATCGTATAAATTGCTTGGTTGCACCAACCATTTGCATGGTTTTAATGGTAAAACGTTTTGAATATACAGATAGCCTAATGGAACTATTAATTAATAACACAGCAATTAAGGTAAACAAAGCACTAATAATTAACACCCAAAGTGTAATGCGTTTTACATTGCTATTCATCATAGAAACCAAGTCTTTGTCATAGCGAACATCGTCCACAAACTTTTTAGTTAAGGTCGTTTCAGAGATACTATCTAAGCGTTGTTCAGTAACAAAATCGGCTTTTAAATTTATGTCAATTGAGTTTTGTAAAGGGTTATAGCCAACATCATCCAAGAAATCCTCACCATATTCGCCTTTCATAAAATCGGCAGCATCTTCTTTAGAGACATATTTGGTTTCCTTCACATAATTTGATAAGGCCAAATGTTTCTCTAATTGATTAATCTCTACTTTTTTTGCTGAATCATTTAAATATATAGTCAACACAACACGTTCCTTAAAATTATCCGAAATGGTTTTTGCATTAAGTACTAACATGCCTAGTAATCCCAATAAAAATAAAACCAGAGCAATACTAATAACTACTGAAAAATAAGAAGAGATTAAGCGTCGTTTTTGATGTTTTTCAAAAGATGAACTCATATACGTTTTAAGTTGATGATGTAAAAATAAAAAAGTAATTTTAATCTCTATTTATATAAACTAAAACATATGAACATTGTTGTAATTGGTGCTGGAGGTGTTGGTGGTTATTTTGGTGGTAAATTAGCGCAAGCTGGTTTTGATGTAACCTTTGTTGTTAGAGGGAAAACCCTCGAGGCAATTAAAACAAACGGTTTGCAAGTAAAAAGTATTACGGGAAATTTTGTAGTACACCCAAAAATTACGGATACTATTAGTGAAATTAAAAATCCTGATATAATTATTCTTGGTGTTAAGTCATGGCAAGTTGATGAGATAGCAACACAATTAAAATCGGTTATTTCTATACATACCAGGGTATTGCCTTTGCAAAATGGTGCTGATAATGCGGACAGATTACGCTCCATTTTACCAAAAGAAAATGTGTTGGCAGGATTATGTAAGATTGTGAGTAAAATTGAAGCTCCCGCAATAATTAATCATTTTGTATATGAACCTGAAATCGTTTTTGGCGAATACAACAATGCCTTAACTGAACGTGTAAAAGCGTTAAAAGAAGTTTTTGATAAAGCAGGATTTAACAATACCATTTCTGAGAATATACATTTAGATATCTGGAAAAAATTCCTTTTCATAACTACAATAAGTGGTATTGGCGCGATAACACGTTCTGTTTTTGGAGTGATAAGAGAAGATGAAGATCTTAGACAAATTGTGTATCAAACAGCAAACGAAATTGTAGCTGTGGCCAATGCAAAAGGCATAGCATTGACTAATGATGATATTGAAATGACACTTAAAGTAATAGATAATTTAGATTATAACACAACAGCATCCATGCAACGAGATATTATGGAAGGACGCCCCAGTGAACTCGAAAACTTTAACGGCTATATTGTAAAATTGGGGAAAGAGCTGCATATCTCAACGCTAACAAATGCATTTATTTATTATTGCTTATTACCTATTGAAAAAAAGGCACGAGGCTTAAACTAAAGATTTTTTGGGTGTTTTACTTATTAAATATACTCCAGAAACAACTAATACACAACTTAATATTTTTACCAGATTAATATCTTGTGCATATTCTTTATGGTTTAGAGCAAAGGCGTAAATACTAACCATAATAAAACTTACTGCAGGTTGAAAATACACATAACTTGAAGCAACAGATGGCGATAAATAATTGAGGGCGTAAATGTTGAATAAATAGGCTAAAAAAGTAGTACCAATAATAACGAAGGCAATAACAAGATAAGTATTAAGCGTAAATGCGGCAAAGTCTGTGTGCAATACATCTTGAATTCCAAACGGAAACATAAAGATAAAACCAAACAAGAATACCCAACTAATAACAGTAATAGAACTGTATTTTTTCATCATTGGTTTTACAATAACTAAGTAAAGTGCATAAGAACAAGCATTAATAAATATAAAGGCATTACCTAAAAAGGAGCTTGTTCCTCCAGATTTATTTCCATACCAAATCAATAATATAGCACCAATCCCTCCAATGGTGATGCCTAAAAGTTTGTTCTTCGTAATTTTTTCTTTTAAAAGAATCGCGCTAAAAATTAAGACCATTACTGGAACTGATGTAATAATTATGGAGGCATCTATAGGAGAAGTTAAGCTCAATCCATGAAAAAACAATAGTTGATTGGTAGCAACACCTAGTAATCCGCAGAGTATTAATCTTAAAAAATCTTTTTTGTCAATACGCTCTTTAATGAAGGATTTAATAATCCAAAACAAAATACCAGCACCTAAAATCCTTAAAAATACAAAGGCAGAAGGACCAATTTTATTAGGCATAATGCCTTTTGCAATCAGGTAATTAGCACCATAAATAATATTCGCTCCAAGAAGTGCAGCATGTGCTTTATAACTATTTTTAGTCAATGGTTAGAGGTTTTGTTTTGTATAATGTGTATCAAATGTAAATCTAATATTTAACTAATCTATTTTTCATTCCACAATAGTGCACATTAATAAAAATAAAGGTTTTTTCATTACTACAATAAAACGTAAATTTGCCACTTCAAAAGAGTAAAGAAGAGATGAGATACGATTTCAATAAAATCGAGGACAAATGGCAAAAGCATTGGAGAGAAAATAAAACCTTCAAAGCCATAAACGGAAGCCCAAAACCAAAATATTATGTATTGGATATGTTTCCGTATCCAAGTGGTGCAGGCTTACACGTTGGGCATCCATTAGGCTATATTGCTTCCGATATTTATGCGCGTTACAAACGCCATAAAGGTTTTAATGTATTGCATCCAATGGGTTACGATAGTTTTGGGCTACCTGCCGAACAGTATGCCATTCAAACTGGGCAACATCCTGCAGTTACTACGGAGGAAAACATAAAAACCTATAGGCGACAACTAGATCAAATTGGGTTTTCGTTCGATTGGTCTCGTGAAGTACGTACAAGTAATCCTAATTATTATAAGTGGACACAATGGATTTTTATTCAATTATTTGAATCGTGGTATAATAACGATAGCAATAAGGCTGAAAATATTTCAGACCTGATAGCTATCTTTTCCAATGAAGGGAATGGAAATGTAAATGCAGCCTGTGATGATGATGTCGAGGTATTTTCTGCTGAAGTATGGCGTAATTTTTCTTCTGAAAAACAACAAGAAATATTATTGCAATATAGATTAACCTATCTCGCTGAGACTGAAGTAAACTGGTGTCCAGCTTTAGGAACCGTTTTAGCAAACGATGAAATTGTAAATGGCGTGTCCGAACGTGGAGGTCACCCTGTAATCCGTAAAAAAATGACGCAATGGAGTATGCGAATTTCAGCCTATGCCGAACGCTTACTTCAAGGTTTAGAGACTATAGATTGGACAGATGCTCTTAAAGAGATCCAACGCAACTGGATTGGAAAATCGGTTGGAGCCTCAGTCACCTTTCACGTCATTGCGAACGGAGTGAAGCATTCTCACAATATAGAAGTGTTTACAACAAGACCAGACACCATTTTCGGAGCAAGTTTTATGACCTTAGCACCAGAGCATGAATTGGTGTCTACGATTACAACTCCAGAGCAAAAAACAGAGGTTGAGACGTATATTTTAGCGACTGCAAAGCGAAGTGAACGCGATAGAATGGCTGATGTAAAAACCATTTCAGGTGCTTTTACAGGTGCTTATGCAGAACATCCTTTTACAAAAACACCCATTCCAATTTGGATTGGCGATTACGTGTTGGCTGGTTATGGTACAGGAGCAGTAATGTCGGTGCCTTGTGGCGACCAACGCGATTACGATTTTGCAAAACATTTTGGGATTCCTATTCCAAATATTTTTGAAGGTGTAGATATAAGCAAAGAAGCATTTGTCGATAAAGAAGGTGTAAAAATTGCCAATAGCGATTTCCTTAATGGACTCACTTATAAAAAAGCAGTTAAAACTGCGATTTATGAGTTAGAGCAATTGAGACAAGGTGAAGGTAAAACCAATTACCGATTGCGTGATGCAGTATTTAGTCGTCAACGATATTGGGGAGAACCGTTTCCAGTATATTATATAGATGGAATGCCTCAAATGATCGATGCTGAGCATTTACCTATCACACTACCTGAAGT
>CAYQME010000035.1:13302-24436 GCA_964418645.1 uncultured Flavobacteriaceae bacterium | reverse complement strand
GGAACATTTGCTTTAATCTCCTCAACTATATATTCTAAAGCTTTAAATACCTCACTTCGTCTAGGTGATGACACAAATACAAACAAACAAATTTCACCTGCTTTTACAGTTCCTAAGCTGTGATAAATATGCATACATGTAAGATCAAACTTTTTAAAAGTAGCTTCACGTACTTCATGAAACTTGGCATTAGCCATGTCTTTATAAGCGGTATATTCTATGGCATATATCGTTTTTTTATCAACTATATCGGCACGAACTTGCCCTAAAAAGATATTATGTGCGCCAATACTTGTTTTGGTTTGATGCTTTGCAATTGAATTTCCTATAAATTCAGATGGAATAGTACCTTCTATAAATACATTCTTTATTTTTTTATCATTCATTATATATTGATTTTTAAATGATCCAAAATTGCCACAACACCTCCTTTTAGGCTATAACAATTTGTAATTTCATGTCTTTGTAATATTTCAACAGCTGTTTTACTGCGTATTCCATATTGACAGAAAAGGACGTTGGTATTTTTTAAATTGACTTTATTTAAGGTTTTTTCAAGCTCATTTAATGGAATATGGATACAATTAGGTAACTCTAGTTGCGGTTGCTCGCCATATTCTCTTATATCTATAAACTGAATATGGTCTTTTATTAAAGCATCTTCAATAGAGATTTCTTTTACTTCTGTTTTGCAAGAGCGTTGTGAATATGTGTCTTGTAAAGCTGTTATATTCTCAAATCCAGATTTAGATTTTGAAATTTTTAATGTAGATAATTGAGTTGTTTTTGCGTTATAGCAAAGTAGTTTTCCAGATAATACATTATCAAAACATAAAATAATTTTGATAACCTCATTGGCTTGCATAGTCCCAATAATTCCTGGTAAAACACCTAAAACTCCTATTTCTGAGCAATTGGCAATGGTACCTTCCTCAGGAGGATTAGGGAATAGGCAGCGATAACTTGGACCGTTCTGATAATTGAACACTGAAACTTGCCCTTCAAATTTATAAATAGCACCATAAACAACAGGCTTGTTAGTAATTACAGAAGCATCGTTTATAAGATAGCGAGTTGCAAAATTATCTGTGCCATCAACAATAATATCATAGCTTCTAAACAATTCTAAAGCATTACTCACAGCTAGTTTCTCTGGATATGCATTAATTATAATTGTAGGATTTAAATCTTCCAATCTGGTTTTAGCAGCCAAAGCTTTATTTACTCCTAATGATGAAGTTCCAAACAGAATTTGGCGTTGTAAATTATAAATTTCTACAACATCAAAATCTACAATTCCTATAGTTCCTACTCCAGCAGCGGCTAGATATTGCAATACAGGACATCCTAATCCACCAGCACCAATAACAAGTACTTTGGCTTGTGACAGTTTTTTTTGTCCCTCTTGACCAATTTCTTCTAAAACGGTATGTCTGCTATATCTGCTCATATATTTCTGTCTATCCACCAGAAAAAGGAGGTAATAGTGCAAGTTCATTTGCTGTAATAAGTGTGTCTTTTGAAACAATCTCATTGTTTAATGCTACTTGAAAATCTTTGTCTTTTAGATTAGGATATTTTTTAAAAAGTATATTGAGTAATTCTGAAACAGTGGTTTTTGAAAACGCTAAGGTTTCCTCACTACACTGAGTGACTTCAACGAGTAATCCAAAATATTTAATGTTCAAGTTCATGTTTTAATGCGTTAAATTGACTTGTGGTATTTATGTTTTTCACATATTGATTCCATTCAGAATCATTGTTAATTGTTTTTGTGTTTAGTTGTGCAACAGCAACTCGTAATCGTCTTTCATTGTTATCCAAAAGCTCTAAACATTTATGAAGGCACTGTTTTTTATACATTGCTATTAATGGCATTGTTTTGCCTTGATTTTGTAATTGTACAACATCAAAGTTGTCATTATCAAAATTAATTAGTTGCTCCAGAACAAATGTTTTAATTAAAGGTACGTCGCAACTCAACACTAAATTATTCTCGGTTTTAGAATGATACAATCCTGAATATAAACCCGCCAAAGGGCCTGAATCTTTAATTAAATCATTAATGCGTTTGTATCCAAATGCATCATACTCAGGATTATTACTTACTATTATTATTTCATTCACCAAAGGCTTCATAGCGTTAATAATAAGCGATATAAACGTAGTGTCATCCAGCTCAATAAAACCTTTATCAGTCCCCATTCTTGAGCTTTTCCCACCAGCTAAAATTATTCCTGTTATGTCTTTATTATCAATCATTATACAAAGAATAGTTTTACGGATGCTATGATTAATACAAATGCTAGCATATGACGTAAAAGTTTATTATCAAATTTTTTACTACCATAATAACTACCGATGAAACCTCCAACCATAGCTACGGCTACTAGCACAAAAGACTGAGAAGAAATGGATACACCACTTGTGAATTGACCAATCAATCCAGAAGCGGAATTTACCCAAATAAACAACGCTGAAACAGCTGCTGCCTCTTTCATTTTCCCCCAATGTAAAAGCAAAATTATAGGTGTTAAAATAATACCGCCTCCAATACCTATAAGCCCTGAAAAGAATCCAATAACAGCACCAATGATTAACCCTTGCCAAAGTTTTACATCTTTTATTATCCCAGTCTCATTACCAAATACATTCAACATTTTAAGAATGGCAAAAATTAATAAAACAGCTAAAACCTTTTTATAAATAGAAGCATCTACTTCAATCATTCCTCCCCAAAATGCAAATGGTATTGAAGCTATTGCAAAAGACAAAAACAAACTCCAATTAAAATAACCTGCTTTATAATAATGATAAAATGCAATTCCAGCTACAAACAAATTAAGCAGTAATGCAGTTGGTTTCATCGTTTCAGGAGCAAAAGAAAACAAAGCCATTAATGCTAGATAGCCACTTGCACCTCCATGACCAACACTTGCGTATAAAAAAGCAATTATTGGCAGAATAATTAAAAATAACCAGATATGTTCAACATCAAAAATCACGGTAAAGTTGTTTCGTTATTTGTTCATCTAAAAATTCCCAGCAGTTTTCATTTATGGTTTCAAAAGCTGTTATTAATGATTTTCCATAAGAAGTTAATTGTGCGCCTCCACCGCCTTTACCACCAATTTTTGTGGAAATAACAGGTTTTTCAGCCCTCTTATTTACGGCATCAATTAAAGACCAAGCCTTTTTATACGACATGTTTAAAGATTTTGCAGCCTTGGATAATGAGCCTGTATTTTCTATGGCTTTTAGTAAGTCTACTCTACCTTCTCCAAGTAAAATATTACCATCAGCTTCAATCCAAATGCGACTTTTTATTTTGTATTTCATGTTATTAATTTATTGGAAGCAATATAACTTCAACGAGATCATCTTTATTAATGGTTTTAATTGATTCTGGCACATATACTATAGCGTTGGCGAGCGCAAAAGTGTGCAACATAGACGAATTTTGTCCTTCTAAAATCTCAACTTTATTGTTTTGGTAAATTGCTTTTAAAAATTGAGGACGATCTCCTTTTTTGATAAAATTGGATAGAGATTTTGCTTTTATTTTTGTTAATGAAAAGTTGACATGTCCAGACATTTTCTGTAACGCAGGATACACATAAATATAAAAACAACTTAATGCTGCTGCTGGATTTCCAGGCAAAGCAAATACAACAATATCTTCTTTTTTTCCAAAAAACAAAGGTTTTCCTGGTTTTTGTTTCACTTTATAAAACAATTGTTCTACACTCAATTCCTGAAGCGCTTTCCCAACAAAATCATAATCGCCAACTGAAATTCCTCCAGAAACAATAACCATATCATGATTAGTTATCACTTGATTAAGAACACTAACGGTTTTTATATAATCATCACTGACTTTACATACAGTTATATCTTGATAACCCAAATTCTTCAAAGTTGAGGTAAGCATAGTTGCATTACTTTCATAGATTTGACCGTAAATAAGCGGGTTTCCAGCCGCTACTAATTCATTTCCTGTAACTACAATTGCAACCTTTGGCTTTTTATAAACCGTAACACTGGTTATACCAAGAGAGGTTATAAAAGCAATAGAAGCAGGAGTTAATAAAGTTCCCTTTTCCAGCGCAATTTCATTTTTGCCTACTTGCTCCGCAAGTGGTCTTATGTTTTTATTTAGAGTAATAGGAGATTCAGCAGATAATATATTATTACGAATACTCACCTGTTCTTGCATAATAACGGCATTTGCTGTATCTGGAACTGGAGCTCCAGTAAAAATACGAATAGCGTCACCTTTATTTAATACAGGATGATGATTGTCGCCAGCTTTAACTTCTCCAATAACAGTATAAGTTAATTCATCATGTAAATTAACTGCATAACCATCCATGGCAGATTGCCTGAAAGGAGGCATATTAATTGGAGATGTTATATCTTCATAAAGCACATAGTTTATAGCTTCTGAAACTTTTTTAAGTTCAGAGTTGCATTTTAATTCAATATTATTTTGAACTATTTCTAAGGCTTGTTTAACTGAAATCATCTATATGCGTTATATTTTATCAAATATAACGATATTAAAACTTTCTTAGAGATAAAACAATAGAAAAAGGAATTAAAACAGGATAATTCTTTAAAATATAGGCAAAAGATAAAAATTATGTAGCTTTGACACACTCAAATCACTTTATTATGTTAGAAAATTTTTGGTTTAATGTAGAATACGGACTTAACCACGTCTTAGATTTTAACGGTTACGATCATGTTCTTTTTTTAATAGTTCTTACCGTTCCATATGTATTTAAAGACTGGAAGCGTGTATTGGTATTAGTGTCCATGTTCACAGTAGGACATACATTATCTTTGGTTTTGGCAACCTACGATATTGTTAGTGTTAATGTAAAGTTAGTAGAGTTTTTAATCCTTCTTACTATTTTAATTGTAGCACTTTACAATGTGTTTACAACAGGGAAGAAAGCTAAAGAGAAAAAAGCAGGAATTTTATTTTTCTCAGCTTTGTTTTTCGGGCTCATACATGGTCTAGGTTTTGCAAGAGAGTTTAAAATGTTTATTGGTAGAGGGGAGAATAAACTAATAACGCTTTTAGAGTTTGCCTTAGGTATTGAGATTGCCCAAATTATAATTGTTTTTGTCGTATTATTTTTAGGCTTTTTTGGGCAAGTAATTTTTAGATTTTCCAATCGCGACTGGGTTATGATTTTGTCTGCAATAGTTATTGGTTTATTGATTCCAATGCTAATTAAAACAGAGTTATTCCTGTAATTTTTGTTTTTCTTATAAAAGTTTGGTAAAACTTTAACGACAACTATCTTGTAATTAAAATACGAACCAAGTATATTCGTTAGGATAATTACTCATGCTTATTAATTATAATTTTAGGTATAAATGCCAGAAGAAAAACAGCTTAAATATGATAGGGCTTATTTACGAATAGCTCAGGAATGGGGAAAACTATCGTATTGCAATAGAAAACAAGTTGGTGCTATAATAGTAAAAGACCGAATGATTATTTCAGACGGTTATAATGGTACACCAACAGGGTTTGAAAATATTTGTGAAGATGAAGAAGGCGATACTAAATGGTACGTACTCCATGCTGAAGCCAATGCCATATTGAAAGTAGCAGCGTCAACGCAGTCGTGTATGGGAGCAACCCTTTATATTACTTTATCTCCATGTCAGGAATGTAGCAAGCTAATCCATCAGGCAGGTATCGTTAGAGTTGTATTTTGTAAAGCTTATAGAGACGATTCTGGCTTACAGTTTTTAAAAAAAGCTGGAATTGATGTAGAATATGTTAACGAATTAAATTAATGCAGATTTCAAAAAAATATTCACCAATTATAATAGGTGTTGCTATTGCAATAGGTATTTTTATTGGAGGAAAACTAAATTTTACAGATACCACAGACCGACTTTTTTCTTCAAATTCAAAAAAAGACAAGCTCAACAGGCTTATAGACTATATTGATTATGAATATGTTGACGATGTAAATACAGATAGCATCGTTGATATTACGGTAAACAGTATTTTAGATAATTTAGACCCTCATTCTACATATATTCCTAAAAAAGACCTTCAAAAAATTACCGATAATATGAAAGGCGATTTTGTTGGAATTGGAGTTAGTTTTTATACGTATAGAGATACAGTAACAGTAATTAGAGCACTGGAAGGAGGCTCTAGTAAGAAGGTAGGAATTAGAGGAGGAGATAGAATTGTTGTCGCTAACGGAGAATCTATTTATGGTCCAAATTGGAGTAATGACGCTGTTGTGAATAGATTAAAAGGCGAAAAAAACACCAATGTCAATTTAAAAGTTTACAGACCTGGAGAGCCAGAACTATTAGAGTTTAAAGTAAAACGGAGTGAAGTACCTATAGTAAGTGTTGATGCATCATATATGCTATCTGAAAATCTTGGATATATTAAAATTAATCGATTTGCAGAATCCACATATAAAGAATTCAAAAAAAGTCTTAATAGATTACAAGCAGATGGCGCTACAAAATTGGTCTTAGATTTACGTGATAATCCTGGAGGCTTTTTAAGTATTGCAGAGCAAATTGCAGACGAATTTTTAGAAAAAGGAAAACTGATTCTATTTACAAAAAACAAAAAAGGGAAAATAGAAAAAAGCATTGCTACAAGTAAAGGAAGTTTTGAAACGGGTAATGTGTATGTGCTTATTAATGAAAATTCAGCATCAGCAAGCGAGATAATAGCAGGAGCACTACAAGATAACGATATAGGAACTATAGTAGGGAGACGTTCTTATGGGAAGGGGTTGGTGCAGCGCGAAATGCCTCTTGGAGATGGTAGCGCAATCCGCTTAACGGTCTCGAGGTATTATACACCAACAGGACGTTCCATACAGCGCTCTTATGAAAATGGAAATAAGGAGTATTACCATGAGTATTATAAGAGAATCGATAACGGAGAACTTTCAAGTGCGAGTAATATTCAAATAGCCGATTCTTTAAAATATACTACACCAAAAGGGAAAGTAGTTTATGGCGGTGGCGGAATTATTCCAGATGTATTTGTACCTATTGATAAGAAAATGGAGAACCCTACAGTAAATCGTATTGTGGGTAATGGGATTATGAGTTATTTTGTTTTTGAAGATTTGGATAAAGACAGAACACTCTTTGAAAATGTTAAACAAGAAGAGTTTATTAAAACATACAAAGTAAGTGATGAGACATTAAAACGCTTTACGGAGTATTTAAATAAAAGATCACGTTATAACATAACCTTTGTTGCTTATAATAAAGAGATAAAACTTTATATAAAAGCGACTCTTGCAGAACAATTATATGGTAGTGAAGCTTATACTCAAGTGGTTAATAGTAATGATGCCATGATTGACAAAGTCAAAGAATTAATCAAAGAAGGCATTTAAAAGGAAATTTTAAGCCTTTGTTTTTTGAAGCTTCTCGATTTTTTTTGAAACCCTTAAAATAGTTAATAATAATATAGCACATAATCCTGTAATAACAGTAATTAGTGCAACAATACTATCGTCGTGCAACGGATTGCCATAATTGATTTGGGTTAGATTAAAAACAACTAAACCAGCGGCTATAATACTAAGTAAATAAGTTAATGCTTTCATTTGTTTAAAATGTATAGTTTTTATTTGTTATATGTAGCATTCATTATAAAAGGGCTTTAATGTTAGATGTAAATAGTTTAACAGCAATAGCGAGTAAAATAACTCCAAAAATTTTACGAATTATATTTATTCCGTTTTTACCTATCAATCGCTCAATTCTAGCAGAGGTTTTAAGTACCATATAAATTACCAGAACATTTAACATTACTGCAATAATAATATTTTCTATTCTAAATTCAGCTCTTATTGAGAGTAGGGTAGTTAAACTTCCAGGGCCTGCGATTAATGGAAATGCAAGCGGAAAAACAGAAGCAGTTATGGCATTATTTTCTTCTTCTTTATACAAGGTAATTCCAAGAATCATTTCTAAAGCAATAAAAAACAAGATAAAAGCACCTGCTACTGCAAATGAATGTACATCAATACCAATTAAACTTAAAATACTCTGCCCTAAAAATAAAAATAAAACCATAATTACACCAGCAATAATAGACGCTTTCTCACTCTGAATATGTCCAACCTTTTTACGCAAATCAATAATTATAGGGATGTTTCCTATAATATCAATTACAGCAAATAAAACCATAAAGGCTGTAAATATTTCTTTAAAATTAAAGGGCATGATTTATTTTTAAAATTTGCTGCAAATTTCGACATTAATTCTTGAATTATTACAATAAATAATAGTAAAGTTTTGAATGTCTTTTATCTAGTTATAAAGATATAAATAGGGTTATATTTGCATCATGTTTCAATTGGGAAAGACTATAGTTTCAGAAGATATTATCGAAAAGGATTTTGTGTGTAATCTAAGTGCATGTAAAGGAGCTTGTTGCGTTGATGGAGATGCAGGAGCACCTCTTGATAAAGAAGAAACAAAAATTCTAGAAAAGATTTACCCTAAAATAAAGCCTTTTTTGAGACAAAAAAGTATTGATGCTATTGAAAAACAAGGCTTGTTTATTATCACTACTGAAGACGAAATAGAAACTCCATTAATTAATGGAGCAGATTGCGCTTATGTAATTTTTGACGAGCACAATACAGCACTTTGCGCAATAGAAGAAGCTTACAACCAAGGGGAAATTACTTGGAAGAAACCAGTGTCTTGTCATTTATACCCAGTAAGAGTTAAGGACTATAGTGAATTTTCAGCAGTAAATTACCATCATTGGCAAATATGTGATGATGCTTGTAAATTGGGCAAAGAATTACAAGTGCCTGTATATAAATTTGTGAAAGAAGCTTTAATTAGAAAATTCGGCGAGGACTGGTATTTGGAGCTTGAAAAAGTTGCAAAAAAGAAGACTTAGTTTTTAAAAAAGCAAACCCTTTTCTGTCTTTTTTTAAAGATATACTGTCCTTAGTAATAAAATATTTGGAAAACAAGTATTTTCTTTCCTACCTTTATAAGCATTAATACTGTCTTTATGTTGTTGTTTTATTCTACCCTTGTAAAGACAATATAATACTAAAGTAAAAGTGA
Source organism: uncultured Flavobacteriaceae bacterium (assembly GCA_964418645.1). Lineage (GTDB taxonomy): Bacteria > Bacteroidota > Bacteroidia > Flavobacteriales > Flavobacteriaceae > JAADHG01. Next base: position 15,328 of record CAYQME010000035.1, on the reverse strand, counting down.
TTGTGGAGATTCACTTTTTGATTAAATGCTATTAATCAACAAAAAAAAGCTGGAAGAAATTCTGGCTTTTTGGGTTATAAAAATAGATTCAAGAGGCTTTATTTTTTTGCTAAAAATTAGAATTTAAAAAAGCATAATCAAAATATTTTTTTGTAAAATATTTTTGAAGTATTTACCTAAAACTGCCGCCTCTGTTTTTATAAAAATCAGTTTCAACAACCCCTAATTTTACTAGGGTTTTCAATTTTAACTAACACTTAAAACCTTAATAATCAATCATGTAGTTTATTTTTTAAATATATTTTATTGTAGGAAAAAAGATACTCGTTGTTAAAAACTTGTTAACAATGTTTATAAAATAGACTTTCATATTCGACTTCATTTTTAAATATTTGTTACTCCCGAGTTGAAACAAAATTTTCAGTCAAATTTCATATAATAAAAATCAATATGTCGCAACAAATTGAACCTATTTTACAGGAAAACAAAAATCGTTTTGTACTCTTTCCTATCCAACACCATGATATTTGGGAGTGGTATAAAAAACAAGAAGCGAGTATTTGGACAGCCGAAGAAATTGACCTGCATCAAGACATAATAGATTGGGAAAGCAAGTTAAATGACGACGAGCGCTATTTTATAAAACACATATTAGCATTTTTTGCAGCTAGTGATGGTATAGTAAATGAAAATTTGGCTGAAAACTTTGTATCTGAAGTACAATATACCGAAGCAAAATTCTTTTATGGTTTCCAAATCATGATGGAAAACATACACTCCGAAGTTTATTCGTTGTTAATAGATACCTACGTAAAAGAAGACGCAGAAAAAGACAAACTATTTACGGCTATAGAACATTTTCCTGCAATTAAAGAAAAGGCAGAATGGGCTTTACGATGGATTGATTCGCCAAGCTTTGCAGAGCGTTTAATTGCTTTTGCTGCTGTTGAAGGCATCTTTTTCTCAGGTAGTTTTTGCTCCATTTTTTGGCTTAAAAAACGGGGTTTAATGCCAGGGCTAACGTTCTCGAATGAGCTTATTTCTAGAGACGAAGGTTTACATTGCGATTTTGCAGTGCATTTGCATAATAACCACATGATAAATAAAGTCCCTAAAGAAAAAATCACCAAAATATTAACCAATGCTTTAGATATTGAACGCTCATTTATTACAGAGTCATTACCAGTGAGTTTAATTGGGATGAACTCAAAATTAATGACTCAATACCTTGAATTTGTTACCGACAGATTGTTGGTAGAATTTGGTTGCGAAAAAGTATATAATGCAACTAATCCTTTCGATTTTATGGACATGATTTCATTACAAGGAAAAACCAACTTCTTTGAAAAACGTGTTTCAGAATACCAAAAAGCAGGTATTCTTAATAAGGAAGAGGAAAAAGACAAATTCAGTTTTGACGCCGATTTTTAATTTTTTTTGAATTAAATGTCACTCTCATGAAAATGAGAACCAATGAACAACTTTTTTATAATTAATGAAATGTTTCAGTAACTAAGAAACAACCTTTAATTAATTAGAAACCAAATTAAAAACCTAAATTTTTATCTGATTCCAATCAGTTTACCAATTTAGACTAACTAACTAACCATTTTTCTGAAAATATTTCAGAAAATAAAGAAAAGAACTAAAAATATGTATGTAGTAAAAAGAGACGGCAGAAAGGAACCAATGATGTTCGACAAGATTACAGCAAGAGTACGTAAATTATGCTATGGTTTAAATGAACTTGTGGATCCTGTAAAAATTTCAATGCGTGTTATAGAAGGCTTGTACGATGGTGTAACAACAAGCGAATTGGATAATTTAGCTGCAGAGGTTGCCGCAACTTTAACTACTGCACATCCAGATTATGCACGTTTAGCTGCAAGAATTTCAGTGTCCAACTTACATAAAAATACTAAGAAAACCTTTAGTGAGGTTATGGAGGATCTTTATACTTATGTAAACCCGAGAACTGGAAAAAATGCACCACTTTTATCTGATGAGGTGTATAATGTTATCATGG
>CAYQME010000035.1:0-13202 GCA_964418645.1 uncultured Flavobacteriaceae bacterium | reverse complement strand
AGAACTGGAAAAAATGCACCACTTTTATCTGATGAGGTGTATAATGTTATCATGGAAAATAAAGAGAAATTAGATTCTACAATTATATATAATCGGGATTTTGGGTATGATTTCTTCGGGTTTAAAACATTAGAACGATCGTATCTTTTAAAGCTTAACGGAAAAATTGCCGAACGTCCACAACATATGCTCATGAGAGTTTCAATAGGGATTCATCTAAACGATCTGGATGCTGCCATTGAGACGTACGAACTCATGTCTAAAAAATATTTTACACACGCAACGCCTACATTATTTAACTCTGGAACACCAAAACCACAAATGTCTTCGTGTTTCCTATTAACCATGAAGGACGATAGTATTGAAGGGATTTACGATACTTTAAAACAAACAGCAAAAATTTCACAATCCGCAGGAGGCATAGGGCTTTCTATTCATAATATACGAGCCACAGGCAGCTATATTGCTGGTACTAATGGTACTAGTAATGGTATTGTGCCTATGTTACAGGTGTTTAATGATACAGCACGTTATGTAGATCAAGGCGGCGGGAAACGCAAAGGAAGTTTCGCCATTTACATGGAGCCTTGGCATGCTGATATTTTTGATTTCTTGGAGCTGAAAAAAAATCATGGAAAAGAAGAAATGCGTGCTCGCGATTTATTTTATGCCATGTGGATTTCAGATCTTTTTATGAAACGCGTGCAAGAAGATGGCTTATGGACATTAATGTGCCCTAACGAATGCCCTGGATTATGTGATGTTCATGGCGAAGAATTTGAAGCACTGTACACAAAATATGAAACTGAAGGTAAAGGACGAAAATCAATTAAGGCTCGTGAACTTTGGGAGAAAATTACAGAATCTCAAATTGAAACGGGAACACCATATATGTTGTATAAGGATGCAGCAAACCGAAAATCAAATCAGAAGAATTTAGGAACGATTCGTTCTTCAAATTTATGTACTGAAATTATGGAGTACACCTCTCCAGATGAAATAGCGGTTTGTAATTTAGCCTCTATTGCGTTGCCAATGTTTATTAAAAATGGCGCATTTGATCATAAAGAACTGTTTCGTATTACCAAACGCGTAACAAAAAATTTAAATAAAGTAATAGATAGAAATTACTACCCAGTAGAAGAAGCTAAAAACTCTAATTTCCGTCATCGCCCAATAGGACTTGGTGTTCAGGGATTAGCCGATACATTTATTAAACTGCGTTTGCCGTTTACAAGTGACGAAGCCAAACAATTAAACAAAGATATTTTTGAAACACTTTATTTTGCAGCACTTACAGCATCTATGGAAGAAGCCAAAATAGATGGCTTTTATCAAACCTATGAAGGGTCTCCAATAAGCAAAGGAGAATTTCAACACAACCTTTGGGGAATTAAGGATGAAGAATTAAGTGGTAATTGGGATTGGAAAAAACTACGCAAACAAATACTTAAAAATGGCGTACGTAATTCGTTGTTAGTGGCGCCAATGCCTACGGCAAGTACGTCTCAAATTTTAGGAAACAATGAGTGTTTTGAACCATATACCTCCAATATTTATACAAGACGTGTATTATCTGGAGAATTTATTATAGTTAACAAACATCTATTAGAAGATTTAGTTAAACTTGGTCTTTGGAATGAAGCCCTTAAACAAGACATCATGAGAGCAAATGGTTCTATACAAAATATTGATATTATCCCTCAAGATATCAAAGAACTGTATAGAACTGTTTGGGAATTGAGCATGAAAGACATTATAGATATGTCTCGTCAAAGAGGCTATTTTATTGATCAATCACAATCACTTAACCTATTTATGGAAGGTGCTACAATGGCAAAATTAACCTCAATGCATTTTTATGCTTGGAAAAGCGGTTTAAAAACAGGCATGTATTATTTACGTACTAAAAGTGCTGTCGATGCCATTAAATTTACTTTAGATAAAAAGGAAAAAGAAGAACCAACAGATACTGTAATAGAAGTATCTCAGGACGTCACTCCCCAAATTGTAGTTGCACAACAAATGGAAAAAGCTGCTAAAACAGCTGCAAAGTTTGCCCAAAAAATTGAAACTACAGAGGTAGAACCTATGTCTGCTGAAGAAATGAAAGCATTAATAGCGAGTGCCAAATCTGGACAAGGAGATGATTGCCTAATGTGTGGATCTTAATTTAAAAAAAGGCATAGTGGAAACACTATGCCTTTTATTTTTTTATGGATGAATTTTTAAATGCAGCAATAGAAGAAGCTAGAAAAGGTTTAGAGGAAGGTGGTATACCTATTGGCTCTGTCTTAGTACACCAAGGAAAAATTATTGGAAGAGGACATAACCGAAGAATCCAAGATGGGAGTGTGGTACTTCATGGTGAAATGGACGCTTTTGAAAATGCTGGACGCCAACCTGCAAGTGTTTATAAAAACTGTACACTATATACTACCTTATCACCTTGTGCGATGTGTAGTGGTGCCATTTTATTGTATGGAATCCCAAAAATCATTATTGGAGAAAACACAACTTTTTTAGGCGAAGAAGCGCTTTTAAAGTCTAGAGGTGTTACCATAGAAATTGCCGATAACCAAGAATGTAAAACCCTTATGGCATCGTTTATTGCAAACAGTCCTGAATTATGGAATGAAGATATAGGTGTTTAGATTGTAAGTTGTTATTTATTTAAAATATCAGTACCTAAAAGTTTATCCTCTTTATTGGTATACCATACTCGAGATTTAGGCATTTTTATATCATTGATTACAACCTCATCCGATAACAAAATATATTCGCCAGTATCCTCTTTTTGATTTCCATTTTCATCTGTTCTAAAAAACTGATAGATTTCCATAGCATAAGTTTTAGGATCAAAATAAAAATACCACATGTCACTACCCACACCTTCATCATAACTCGCTTTCAGCACCAAATACTCTTTTCCTTTAAAAGTTTTGTGTTCAATTGTATCGCTAATATGAGTCCCGGGATCCTTTAGTTTCATTGGGAGACCGTATAAGTATGTGTAATAGTTTTTGAAAAACTCAGTCATTTCACAATGTGAGCGTCTCGGTTTTTCAGTTTGATTTGCAATTCTTAATGAATCGGTTGCCGTGATAACACATTTGCCGTTGTTTATCAAATACCGTGTAGTAACAGAATCTCTAGTTGCTACCAGATTAAAGCTATCATCAGAAAGATTAATTGTTATTTTACTATCCCGAGGAGGTCTACTCGGAGTTTCCATACGTACTGAAAAAGTGCCATTAAAAGTATGCCAATTGCCATTAGGATCATGATAAGCCATGGTTTTATCAAGTAGCTGATCGCTAGTTAACGGTTGGTTACAAGAGGTAAGCATTATTGTAAAACAAGCACATAAAAGGAAATACTTTTTCATAAAAAATGGAATTGGTTAGAAAACGAAATTACATTATTTTATTTAACAAAGAAAGTTATATTTGAATGCACTTAAATATATCAAATGAATAAAGAAAATTTTATGGTAACGTCAAAAATTTTTGCAAGTCGAGAAAAACGCTTTATAAATATGCTCATTGATATTGTTGGATATTACATACTTTCAATAGCAATAGGATATATTATAGGACTTATGTCATTAATAGGTTTCGACGCACCCCTAAACTATATATTAACTTTAGAAAGTATAGGTGAGCTAGTATTAGGTATAATTATAACGCTTACATATTTTATAGTATTAGAGACACTTACTCAAAGGTCTCTTGGAAAGTTTATTACTAAAACTATGGTTGTTATTGAAGACGGAACTAAACCAACAGTCAAGGATATATTTTTAAGGAGTTTATGTCGATTAATACCATTTGATGCTTTCTCTTTTTTAGGGAGCGAAGGGAGAGGTTGGCACGATTCAGTATCCGATACTTACGTAGTAGATATTAAAAAATTTAATGCTCAAAGAGATGCTGCACAAGATATTGATATGATTGGAGAAACTATGGAAGACTTATAGAAGATAAATTAAAAAGCACCTCGAGAGAGGTGCTTTTTAGATACATAAGAATCTCTAACTAACCAACTAAATTATTCTTTAGTATCAGAATTATCTTTGGAATCATCTTCATTTTTATTAGTGATAACTTCCTCTTCAATAACCGAAATAGTAGCTGGTTTTACTGAGCTATCGTGAGCCCCATGATACTCCTCAAGTAAATTCATAGTAGCATTTAACAAATCTTTAGTTTCTAATAACAAACTAAAATATAAAGTTGTGTTTTTCGGACTCGATTCTTCAGTTCGTGTACGTTCTACCTGCTTCTGAATTTTTTCTTTTACTAAATCGTAAACTTCTTTTTTCTCGTTTATAATAGCACCAATTTGCTCAAAAGATTGAGAATCGAAAGCCGTTTTAGTATCATTAAATAGAACTTCAAGCTTATCATCAACCTGTTTAAGTTCTTTAACTTGATTGAACTTTAATTTTTTATGATTATTATTAACATGCTTATGACTTACTTTAGAAATATATTCTAAAGATTGAGTCATGTCTTGTAGATAGCCTAAAATATTAATATAAAAGTTACTTGCACCTACACTAGATTCATCTAAATTTTTAATAAAATAAAAGATGTTGTCACGTAATTCATCAACCTCGTTGGAGAGCTTGACAATTTGTTTTTTATTCTTTTTAAGAAGCGATAAATCTTGCATTGCAAGTCCTTTAATAGCATTGGTGTAAATTCTATTTCCACGTTTAACAACATTTGCAATATTTTTAGCGCTCTCATGAATTACTCCTTGCACTGAACTGCTTTCTGCTTTTTCTAAACTATCTTCAGCCTTAACTTCTCTAGATTTTTTCTTGTGTGACACATAGTTTCGACCTAAAAGTAATACTGCAATAAATAATAAAATAGCAATAGCCGTTGGACCACCTAAATTAATAAGATAAGCTATTATAGCCGCTACAGTAAATGCACTTATTGCTGTAAAAAACCATCCTCCAATTACATTCAGCACACCAGCTACACGATATACGGCGCTTTCGCTTCCCCAAGCACGATCCGCCAAGGATGTCCCCATGGCCACCATAAAAGTTACATAAGTTGTTGAAAGCGGTAATTTATAGGACGTTGCTATAGATATAAGTACACTAGCGACCATTAAATTTACTGCAGCACGTACTAAATCGAAGGCGGGAAGTTCAAGTGTTTTATCTTTGGATAGTGATATGACAGGCTTTTCAAATTGCTGTTCAATTTTATTTTGCCATGACTGTGGTAAAATATAAGAGGTCATTTTTGAAGAGCCCATAGCAAACCTAACAAACCCTCTGGATAACCAATTGGGTTGAAAACGTTCTTTTGTATCTCCTTGACTGGATAAATCAATAGAAGTTTTTACAACGGCTTTGGCTTTGCTAGAAAACCATAAAGTAAGTATCATCACTACACCAGCTATAAATAAGAGCAAAGTTGGTGTAGGTACTTTTGAAGCCAAAACACCCATGCTAAATTCATGAGCTGGGACACCTGCGGCAACCCAAGCCTCGTAAGATTGCCATGCAGCGATGGGGACACCAATAAAGTTTACCAAATCGTTTCCCGCAAAAGCTAAAGCTAAAGAAAATGTTCCTATAATAATAATTAGTTTGTAGATATTGGTTTTAAGAAAATGAATTAAAGCATAAGATAATATGGACCAGAATATTAAACTTACACCAATAATAGGAAGGACTTGTATTTCTAAAAAGTCTTTTATTGTAGAGCCTCCAATAATATCAAGGTTTTGCTTAGCAATATCTGCTCCTTTAATTCCTTTCATTAAGATAAAATATACTATTCCAGTTAAAGCAATGCCACCAAACAAAGCGCCAACCCATTTGGCTTTCTTTTCGAAGTTATAGGACAATAACAATCTTGAAACCCATTGTACAAATGCACCAACAGAAAAGGCGACAACCACAGAAAGGAGAATACCAAAAATTATTGTAGCTGCTTTCGAAGTATTTATATAAGTTAATAAATCTGAAAAATTGCCATCATTGGCACCAATTTTAATCAAAGCCATAGCCACAGCCGCTCCTAATAATTCAAAAACAATAGAAACCGTTGTGGAGGTTGGCATGCCAAGTGTGTTAAAGAAGTCTAAAAGGAGAATGTCAGTTATCATTACTGCCATGAAGATATACATGATCTCATCAAACATAAATTCACCCGGATTAAAAATCCCTTTTCTGGCAACCTCCATCATACCACTTGAAAAAATAGCCCCTAAAGCAATACCTAAACTCGCAACAATCATAATCGTTCTAAACGAAATTGCTTTAGAGCCAATAGCCGAATTTAAAAAGTTAACGGCATCATTACTTACACCTACAACCAAGTCAGTAATAGCTAAAATGGCAAGGGCAACAATCATTAATAAGTATATATTATCCATAATTTAATTTGTAATAGTTTGTAAATATCTTAAGTGTTTTTAAGTAACATGTTAACAAAAGGTTATGATTTAATAATGTATATCGAATTGTAGCCTATACATTAATTCGTTGTTTCCGCCAATAACATCTAAATAGCTAACATCCGATTGTACTTTTAAACTATGACCTACAATATATTTTGAAACTCCTAAAGTATATTGTTGCTCTTGATTTTTTCCTGTAATTGTTTTGTCTAATTCTATATTTGTAAATCGTCCAGAAATTTCCCAATCATTTTTTAATAGATAACCAGTTTGTAAATTTAGACCGTTTCCAACCTGAACAATATCACCTGTAAGGCTTCCATCAGAATTTTTTGCAAAAGGATCTTTAACGTCTCTATCAGCATATTCAGCCATAAAAGAAAAGCCTTTATATTTAAACATAGCGTCTAAAAAAAGAGTAGTAATATTTGTTTCATAAAAACCCGTATCTGTTTCCATATAACTTCCTTGATTACTTCTTGTTTTAACAGCGTTGTTATTGTAATCATAACTTGCTCCAAAAGCTAATTTAGGTGTTGATTCACGTTTTAAATCAGAACCTTTATAATCTCCTTTACTAGTAAAGTCTCCAAAAGGCAATAATTCAAGACGTCCTGTATATTGATAGCCTCCAAGATTTCCAGTAGTTACATTTCTGCCTTCACCTTGGGCTATTGATAACACTTCTTTAACAACAAATTTATCAGAAAGATTGAAATGATGTCTTAGTTGAATTCCTAAATCGCGATCAATATTAAAGCGTTTATTTAAAAGCGAACGATCTACTTGTTGCAGATTTGCAGAAGAAATGACACGTTCTCGATTTCCTGGAAGTTTAGTTTGCCCAAACCACAGTTCGAAATTTCCAGAGAAGTTCCATTTCATTACAGCATCTAGAATATACCGTGGGGCATTATTTGTAAACTTTGAAGCTCCAGAGATGTCTCTGTTAGACAAACCTAACTCTAACTTATATTTAAGTTTAGGAGTAAATGCGTAACCGTCAAATTTTAATCTTGCTCTACGTACTAAAAAGTTAGACTCATTGGTTGCTCCATCTTCCCAGTTAGCAATGGTTAAAAATTGCATTCTTGCCCCAATTTTCATCGTCCAAGAACTATCTTGACCTACAAGATTAAATAAACCATTTCCAAATTTAGGAGTAGCTGTTTCTTGAGCGTTTATAAAAGTAAGGGTAAAAGAACTAAAGTTGTGAGTGGTAGTTTAAATTTCATTTAGTATTAGTTTTTGTCGCTGCAAATAACTAAAACCAAAGTTAATTTAATGTTTCTAAATTGTTAATTTTGATATTAAAAAAGACTGCCTTGGCCAAAGGCAGCCCTTAGAATTCATGATAATGTAGTCGACAAAAACTAATAGATTATATGAAATACTAAACATTTTGTCTTAAGACATTGCTAATGTCTAATTCTAAAATGATGTTAGTGTAATGCTAATATTAATTAAATATTAAACTTTTTATTATTTAGCAAATAACATAAAGGGCTATTAATGAGTGTGTTAAATGTTTAATGTAAATTTAATGTTATGTAGATGTTGATTTTACGTTAATTAATCTTTATATTAGCAATATTAAATAATTTTAAATCCCAATAATTATGAAGAACACCATTTTTTTACTTGTCTTTTTAATTAGTGTGTCTTCTTTTGCGCAGCAAAAGAGAGATTTAAAACTTAATAAAACCACAAATTTAATTGATGTAACGTATTATCACGACAATGGAGTTGTAAGCCAAACTGGCACTTATACTTTAGATGGTAAATTACAAGGTGAATGGTTAAGTTTTAATACACAAGGCAAGAAGTTAGTTTCTGCGAATTATGATAATGGGGAAAAAGTCGGCAAGTGGTTTTATTGGAATGACACCACTTTAAAAGAAGTAGATTATAATAACAATGCTGTTGCAAGCGTAGTTGAATGGAAAAATAAAAACGCGATTGCTATTAGCAATTAAGTGTTTTAAGCAAAAATAAAAAAAGCATCCTAAATAAGGATGCTTTTTTATTTTTATTTCTTTAGCTTTTAATTATTTCCTATAGTCCAATTAGCTCCCCAAGTAGCATAATCGGTACCAGTCCCATTCCCATCACCAGTTATAAAATCTGCCTCAGTAAATGTTTCGATGGTATTGTTTGTCATTTTTACCGTGATATCAGTAAAGGTTACATCAGTTACATGTAAATCATTATTTAACACACCCGTTCCTGTAGGACTACTCCCTTGGTCGCCCACAAGTTTAAATCCTTTTTCAAACCCTTCAATAATTAAGTTATTAAAGATTCCTTGTGTTCCTGCTCTTAGTCTTATAGCTTCACCTCCTGTTACCGATCCTAAACCAATAATAGTTAAGTTGTTTATAGTGGGTTTAGAAAAGAATACTGGATTTGAGTTGTTCCCAATATCGGTATTAAAACCATCTGCTTCTACTCCTTTATCATGAATTGCTCCGTGTTTTACGTAGGCATTTGTAATTGTACCCGAATAGCCTTCAGTCCAGTCAATAGAATCATCTTGCGCATTAATGACAGATATGTAATCTACATTAACGGTTCCTCCAAAAAATTCTACACCATCATCTTTTCCTTCATATGCTTGAATGTACTCTACAGTCGTGCCATTACCAACACCATAAAAAGAAAAGCCATTGTTTTCAGATTGTCCATCAGCTGCACCTCCTGAATATTCAATACGAATATAGCGAATTACACCAGAGTTATCTGCAGCATCGGTTCCGCCATAAGGTAAACTGGCAATTTCTGAAGTGGAAGTTGCTGTACCAGAAACCGAGTTTACTGGAGCTCTTCCCAAAAGTATTAATCCGCCCCAATCTCCAGCTTGAGGGGTAGATGCATCCGAAGTAAGCACAATAGGATTATCGGCTGTTCCGCTAGCCATAATTTTAGCACCTTGAGAAATGGCAATATAAACATCCGATCCAGCAGCAAGTGCTTCAACAGTCATACCTGCAGGAATTGTAAGCGTAGTTCCTGCGGCCATAATTAACGAGCCATTAACTTTATAGTTGTTATTAGCATCTAAAGTTAAATCTTCGTTATAAGTTCCAGATAAGAAGATACTTTGTGATCCTGACCCACTGTTTCCACCACCATCATTATTATTGGTAATGCTATTGTCATTGATAATGATATCTGCTGTACCATCGGTTGTGCATGAATTAAGGAGTATTGTGAAAACGAATAATCCTAAGAATAAATTATTTTTCATTGTTTTAGAGTTTGATTTAATTTCTATTTTATGGTTATTATTTATGTTTAAAATTTGTATTTAAATTGTAAGCTTACATCCATTCCGCGGTTATATTCAGATAGAATCACATCTCCAAAAGATGTTTTTTCCCTAACTCGTTTTATACTAGGATCTAAAATATTTTTTGCGCTAAAACTTATTTCTAGATGCTCATTTATTTCACTCTTTAGGATAAGATCTAATGCCGATACACTTTTCTCAATGATGTTTCCTAGTTGCCCAGAACCTAATGCTGAAATACGATCGGAGAAATAGGAGTAGACAATATTAGCAACAGGTTTAAACGTTCCAAAAGTTGGCGAATAATTAATGTCTGCATTAATAATTAGTGGTGAAGCACCTTGTAATTTATCGGTTCTGTCAAGTGTTGAAGAATATAATCCTGAAGAACTTTTTAAGTTTTGCTTTGTATGCATATAAGTGGCATTAAAGCCTGCAGAAAGTTCAGAGTCTTCATCTTCATTAGCAATTAGTTGCTTTCTTAATTCTAGCTCAACCCCTAAAATAGTGGCTTTGTCCCCAGTTCTAAAATAGCGTTGTGTTCCTGTAGCATCATTAGCAATAACTAAATTTATAGGGTCGTTAATTTGCTTGCCAAAACCACCAATAGAGAACAATTCACTTTTGCTAATAAACCACTCATACTTTACATCTATGTTGTAAATTTTTGAAAAGGAAGGGTTATTTAATAAGTCTGGATTTCCGCCTATACGTTCTGTCACACCTTCATAAACATAAGGCGCCATTTCTTTAAATTCGGGAACAGAAACGGTTTTACTAGCCGAGAAACGTAAATTTTGATTTTCTTTTAAAGTATATTTTACATTTAAACTTGGTAAAAAGAAGGTGTTTTGCGTTTCTCTAAAACCAGGGTCGTCGTTAGGTAAGTTTATAACATTATAGTCAATACGCTGTTTATAAGACTCTACTCTAACACCAGGAACGATGAGTAATTTTTCAGAAATATTAAATTCGGCATTTATATAACCGGCGTAGACATCCAGGCTTCCTCGATAAGAATTTTCTAATAAACCAGGTCTATTATATTGTCCAATTTGAGGCGGATTAATAGCATTAAACACAAAAGTTCTGTAAATACCGTTATTGCCATTAATGGCTAGATTTTCCACATTAAAAATGGAGTTAAAATTATTTACATCAGTAATTTGAAAACCAGTATCAACAATGTCGTAACCGTATCTAATGTTTTCAAAATCACGTTTTTTATTTCTTTCGTTAAACCCAAAATTTAGTTTTAAAGCATCAGAAATAGTGTATGCTAAATTAATGCGGCTGTTAAATTCATCGTCTTCAATTTTCTGAAAATAACGTTGATTATCAAAAGGAATATTATTGTAAAATGTTGGATTTGTAGATGGGTCATTGTCTAATGTGTATTGGTAATTTTCTAAGCTTATTCGTTTTCTGTCAGGTTCATCAGAGAATACTTTATTGTAACCAACAGCCCAATCTAATTTAAGATTTTCAGTAATTTTATGTACACCTATCAATTGATTCACTAAGATGATATCTTGATTGAATTGTACATTCATTTGATAAAAGCCTTCATCAGTATTTAAAATAGCATCTCTATTTTGACCTTGACCATTAATACCATAATACCCAACTTGATCAGATGAGTTACTTATAAAAAGCGAATTGAATTTGAATTTATTATCATCGTCAAGTCTATAGTTAATATTTGCCATCGCTGTTGTCGTGGTTGAGTATTCAAACACTTCAGTTTCAGGAAATACTTTTTTAAATACTGTTGTGAAATCTGTTTGCCTACCATTTCTGTATTCATAATTATTTTTAAACGATGCTGTTACAAACAAGCTTAAACGAGAACCGTTTTCAAAATCGAAAGATTTGCCAGCAGAAGCCCCATAGCTAATATTTATGGGTGCGCCAACATTAACAGGGTCAATACCATGAGATAGTATCACAGCAAAAGGGTTGCGTTTGTACCTTCCGTAGTAGCCAAAATACCCAGAACCTTCACTTCGTACAAAATTTTTGCCAACAGTTCTAGTATTAATTCCGGAACCTGTAAATACATCAAAAAAACCATTGCCTTTATATTCTTTAGAGGAGATATTTACATTCCCCGCTGAAAAATCGCCATAGAATTTAGAAGCATACGTTTTACTAATAGAAACATTTTGAATAACATCAGACGCAAAAAGATTAAGGTCTATGTTTTTCTTATTAATATTGTTTGATGGTAATGAAAGTCCATTTAAGGTCGTGTTTAGATAGCGATCTCCTAACCCACGAACATACACATTACTAGAACCTTCCTGTTTAGATACACCAGATATTTTGGCTACTGCCCCAGCGGCATCACCAACTCCTTTTCTAGCAAGTTCATCAGCTCCAATACTTTGTTTAATTTCTACAGCTTTTTTTTGTTCAAGCAAAAGCGCTACTTCACTTTCGCGTTTAGTGGTAGTGGTAATAACAATTTGATCAAGAGCCGCTGTACTAGCAACCATAGTTACATTTACTTCTGTCGTGTTTCCGGAAGTTACGGTTGTTATTATTTCTTGAGTTTCATAACCTACAAAACTAAAGATTAAGGTGTATTCTCCTGGGTGTAAATCATTAAAAGTATATAAGCCATCAATATCTGAAGTTGTCCCGGTAGTAGTGCCTTTAATTAAAATATTTGCAAAAGCTAAAGGTTCATTATTGTATTCTTTATCTATTAATTTTCCTTTTATTGAACCCGTATTTTGTGCATATGATAGTGTTGTAATACATATTAAAGACAACAGTGTAATTCTTCTCATTTGTTTAGTATAATTTCTTGGCACAAAGAAACCTACACTAAGTAAAAAAGAGGTTAATTGCAGGTTAAACCTCGGTAACAAAAGAGTTATCTTATTGTTATGAAAAAGTTATTTATTTTATTATTTGGAAACGATAAATTAACATTCAAATAATTATATTGCGTAAGCTTAACATTGAATTATGAATTGGGAACAATTACTCTCCTTAAAACGTTATGGAGATACTAATAAACGTTTACGAAAAGAACAAGATGAAACACGTTTAGGATTTGAAGTAGATTACGACCGTATTATTTTTTCTTCAGAGTTTAGAAGTCTTCAAGATAAAACGCAAGTGATTCCATTATCGCAAACCGATTTTGTACATACACGATTAACACATAGTTTAGAGGTAAGTGTTGTTGGGCGCTCTTTAGGGCGTCAGGTAGGGTTGAAGGTGCTCCAAAAATATCCACATTTAAAAAAAGTTCATGGCTATCAAGAAAACGATTTTGGTGCAATTGTAGCTTCAGCAGCATTAGCGCATGATATTGGGAATCCTCCTTTTGGTCATTCAGGAGAAAAGGCTATTGGACATTATTTTCAGGATGGTAACGGGAAACAGTTTGCTGAAAAGTTAACCGCAAAGCAGTATCAGGATTTATGTGATTTTGAAGGGAACGCTAATGGCTTTAAAATAGTAACAC
>CAYQME010000034.1:0-25087 GCA_964418645.1 uncultured Flavobacteriaceae bacterium | reverse complement strand
GGACATATGAGTTTGTATAAAAATACTTTGCATCATAGTGATAATACATTTCAGAATTGGTTTTTAGAATTATTAGGCACGTATACTAGCTATATTAATAAATGTGATTATTGTTATGAACATCATTTTACAGGAATGAAACGGTTTTTAAAAAATGATGATAAAGCTGAAAAACTGAAGTTTCATATTGAAAATAATTCATTGCATAAAATATTAAATAATAAGGAATTAGCTTTGTCTAATTACACAAAAAAATTAACTAAAAATGCTAATGATATTATTGAAGATGATATTACAAATTTAAGACTTCTAGGTTGTACTGATGGTGAAATTTTAGAAGTGAATCAAGTAGTATCCTATTTTAACTATGCCAACAGAACTGTTTTAGGTCTTGGGGTAAATACAAATAATGAAGTGTTAGGCTTATCTCCAAAAAACAAAGATGCCGAAAGCTCTTGGAATCATGAGTAAAGATATTTAGGTATACTCAGGAATCTTCCCAACAACACCTTTATAAAAGTCGTGCATAAACTTAAAATCGGCAGCTTTATCATCAGTTGTATGAAAAGGCTCTGAGATTCTATTTTCTTTTTTTCCAAAATCTAGCGTAATCATTAAAATAGGCACTTTTGCTGCTTTTGCGATATAGTAAAATCCTGTACGCCATTGTTCTACTTTTTTTCGCGTACCTTCAGGAGACATTGCCATTCTAAACCTATCGTGATTTTTAAATAACTTAGCAATTAATTCTACTTGATTTTCATTATTTTTTCTTTCAACTGGAGCACCACCAAGCGCTCTAAAAATCCATCCATAAGGAAACTTAAACAACTCCTTTTTACCAACAAAATTAGTTTTTAGTCCAATAACTGACCGTACTAATATTCCTAAAGGAAAATCTAACCAACTTGTATGTGGCGCGGCTATAATTACGGCTTTTTTCACGCTATCAAAATCTGAAAAACCAACAACTTTCCATCTCAGGATTTTAAAGTAAATAAATCTTGATAACCATCTCATAATTACATCTTTTGATATAGTTTCTTCAGTTTATCACGTGTGATTGTCTTTTTCCAATGCTTACCAATGGCATTTTCCCATAATGGTTCTAAACTTAATGCAACATCTATCATGGTATCAAAATGATAATCTTCAAGATGCATACAAACATTGTATGGCAGTTCAATATTATGTCTTTTCACCATATCCTTAAATAGCCTAACACCTTGTGGATAGTATTCCTCTAAATGATTAAATACAATACAATTACCAATTCCATGCTTAGTGCCTAAAACATAGGATAAACCGTAACTCATAGCATGAGCCACACCAACTTGCGAGTAAGCTATACTCATTCCGCCATGCCATGATGCCATCATTAATTTATCTTGGGATTCTTCAGGTGTTAAAACACCATTTACAAAAATCTCTTTACATAAATCATACGCCTTCTCTCCGTAACTTTGACTAAATGTGTTTAAGTAAGTACCGCTAAGTGATTCTATACAATGAATATAACAATCCATTCCTGTATAAAACCATTGCTCCTTTGGTACATCCTTAGTTAGTTCTGGATCTAGAATAACTTGATCAAAAGTGGTATAATCGCTATTAATACCTAGTTTTTTGTTTGGACCTGTTAAAACCGTAGTTCTAGACACTTCTGCTCCAGTCCCAGAGATGGTAGGAATACCAACGTGGTATATTGCAGGATTTTTTACCAAATCCCAACCTTGGTAATCGCTTGCACTTCCATCATTTGTTAGCATAATAGATACTGCTTTGGCAAGATCTAGTATTGTTCCGCCTCCAATTCCAATTATTCCCGAAGGTCGTTCATTAGTAGTTAAAATAATTTCTTCAACCAAAGCATCTACTTGTGATGTTTTAGGCTCTTCGTCTGCGGAAATATATATTACCCTGTCATCATAAGATAGTGGTAATCTTGACGTTAATGAAGCTTGTCCTTTAAACACGTCGTCTATAAAAAAAATAAAAGGTGCTTTTGTATTGATTCGCTTTGGGGCAATAATATCATTTAATTGATTAAAACTACCTCGACCAAAAACTACTCTTGGCACCATCGGGAAATTTTTATAACTCATTTAATTTTCTTTCTTTAACAAAAAATAAAAGTACCATTAATAAATATTTATTTATCTAAATTATCTTGAAATTTTTCAGTAAATAATGCGACATGATAACCATCAACTAGTGCATGATTCACATTAATTGCAACATTCATCATCAAAGCATTATTTACACTTTCAACCTTGCTAAAAGCAATTTTGGGAACCGCAGTTTTATCTCCTGCAAATGGTTCTTTATGTGCGATAAAATTTAGCCAAGGCATTGCCGAACAATAAACACAATCGATACTGTTCTTTAGAGGAAACAAATCTGTTGAGTTTTGGATACGTTCTTTTTCGGCTTCAAGATTTTTTATAAACACTTGTAAATCGTTATCAAAATCTATAAAAGAAAACCCAAAGGTTTTATCAGTTCTCATCAATGTTGGTGACGCATGAATTACATCATACTCTACAATTTTATTATCTATAATTCTATATCTTAAATTTTCTACAGCATTAATTGCTTTCATACAATCGTGCAAATACTTTGCAAAAAAGCTAATTTTATTTTGTTTAGAAAACTGGTATGCTTTTGTAACGTTAAATGGAATAGTTACAGCAAATGATGAATCTACCAATCCATTAAAATGATTAAAATGCTGCTTTCTATTCCATGTATTTAAGTCTATATACTTCACCTATCTAGCAATTGTAAAATTTCACTTATGCTTTTTACTGTTTTATAAACTTTACCATTAGTATCTTCTTCATTAACTAATTCATGTTCCCAAGTGGTATGATAAGGTACATGAATGGCTTGAGCCTTAATGTTTACAAGTGGTAAAACATCAGACTTTAATGAGTTTCCAATCATTAAAAACTCAGATGGATTAATATCTAAATGATTTAACAGTTTAGAATAGTTCTCTTCTTTTTTATCGCTTAACACTTCAATATGGTGAAAATACTTGGTAAGATTAGAATTTTCAAGTTTACGCTCTTGATCTAATAAATCGCCTTTGGTTGCTAAAATTAGTCGGTATTTTGATGATAGTGTTTGCAACACATCCTCTACTCCATCTAATAACTCAACAGGCTTATTAATCATTGTTTTCCCAATGTTTAAAATGTCCAGTATTGTAGCATTAGAAACTGAATCATTAGATATTTCTAAGGCTGCTTCTACCATTGACAATATAAAACTCTTAATGCCATAACCATACATTTCCAGGTTCTCCATCTCTTTTTTAAAGAGTTCTTGATCAATTTTATTAGTCGTTTCGTAAGCACTTAAGAGTTTAGCAAAGTCTTCTTCAGCCTCTCTATAATAGGTTTCGTTAACCCAAAGCGTATCGTCGGCATCAAAACCAATTACCTTGATGTTAGAGTAATCTATTTCCATAATCGTTTTGCTCTCTCTAAATCCTCAGGTGTATCAATTTCTACACCTTCAATATTTGTTTCTACCATTTTTATTTTTTTTCCATATTCTAAATAGCGAATGCATTCTATTTTCTCAGAAGCTTCAATAAACTGCATGGGTAAGTTACTAAAATCAATTAATGCTTGTTTTCTAAACGCATAAATACCTTTATGTTTAAAATAACGTGTATCAGTATTTTTATCTCGTGGAAATGGAATTGGACTACGAGAAAAGTATAAGGCAAAATTGCGCTGATCTACAATAACCTTAACCGTATTTGGATTATTAATCTCATCCCAATCATTAATTTCGACCATTAAAGAGGCTAAATCAATTTCATTTGCATCATCTTTTTTAAAGACATCTAATACTTTTTTAAGGCTTTCTCTTTCGGTAAACGGTTCATCTCCTTGAACATTTACTACAATGTCGCAATCTACATCCAAAACTGCTTCAGCAATACGATCGCTACCGGATTCATGTTCTTTCTTACTCATTATGGCTTTTCCTCCATGAGAAGTAATTTCATTATAAATAGTATCACTATCAGTTACCACATACACCTCATCAAACAAGTTTGCAGCTACAGTTGCTTCGTATGTACGACGTATAACCGTTTTTCCTTCAAGGTCTTGCATTAGTTTTCCAGGGAAACGAGAAGCACTGTAACGTGCAGGAATCATTGAAATTATTTTCATGGAGATTTTTTATTTCTAAATCAAAAATACAGATTTTTAAGAGAATGTAAATTATAATTTATTTAAACTTTATACATGCTCTTTTCTCTAATTCTCTTCAAAGAAATCGTCTTTAAAGCCAATGAGGTATAACTTTTCTTTAGCTCTAGTCACTGCAGTATACAACCACCGTAAATACTCTTTATCTATGCCATTGGGCAAATAGGGTTGCTCAACAAACACTGTATTCCATTGCCCTCCTTGAGATTTATGACAGGTTATAGCATACGAAAATTTAACCTGTAAGGCATTAAAGTATTTATTATTTTTTACTTTGAGGAACTTTCTATATTTAGAGGTTTCATTTTCATAATCTTTCAATACTTCTTGATATAATCTATTGGAATCTTCGTAAGGTAACGAAGGTGCTTCAACCGAAATAGTATCTAACATCAAAACAGTTTCAAAAGGACGCATTCTAGGGTAATCTACCATGCGTACTTTTACTTCAGCAAAACGAAAACCATACAATTCCTTAATATGAAATATTTCTAAAACCTCTACAATATCACCATTAGCTATAAAACCCGCTTCGCTTGTTGGCTTAATCCAAAAGTAATTATTCTTAACAACCATTACGTAATCTCCTGTAGTGAGCTCGTGTTCGTTAAATAGTATTCGAGAACGTATTTGTTCGTTATATAAATTGGCGCGCTTATTTGAGCGTACAATTATAGCTGTTTCTTCATTTCCTAAGCTGATATAAGCATCATTAATAGCGTCCATTATTTCGTAACCATCTACCAAACGCACAATATCTTTAAAGCCATGTAAATTAAATTTAAAACTTTCATAAAACGAATCGGTAAGTGCTTCTCTTAAAATGGTAGCATTAGACAAAATACCTGAGTCTTGTTGTTGCCTAACAACTTCATCTAGTTCCATTTTGGTAACTTCTTTATTATAATGTAACCCTAAAAGGTTCTCATTTAATGCCGGACTTAAATCTAGTTTTACAGGCGGTAATTGTGCAGTATCACCTATTAATAATAGTTTACACTGATGCCCTGAATATACAAACTGAATAAGATCATCAAGCAAAGAGCCATTTTCAAATAATTTAGATTCTCCGGGAGTATCTGGGATCATGGAGGCTTCATCTACAATGAAAATAGTTTTTTTATGTTTATTAGGTTGCAAGACAAACTTTACCGCTCCACTCTTTTCCTTTCTCGGAAAATATATTTTTTTATGAATTGTAAACGCTTCTTTACCTGAATAATTAGATATAACTTTTGCAGCTCTTCCTGTTGGTGCCATAAGTACTGCACTTTTTTTTACTTCCCATAAATTAGATACAATAGTTCCTATGATGGTTGTTTTGCCTGTACCTGCAAAACCTTTGAGAACATATAGTTCATTTGATACGTTGCTAAACACAAAATCTGATAGCTGCTGCAATACAATATCCTGTTTAAGCGTGGGCTCAAATGGGAATTTACTTTTAACTAGGGAATAAAATTCTGATGAATTCATTAAAAAATTAGTGCTAAATTTGTATTTATCAAAGATAAAAATGATTTTTACTAACAATAACTTTCGTGAATAAAAAAAAATTGTAGATTTGCGTTAGTCCATTAATAAAATTTAATAAAACCACTATGTTAAAATTAATTATTGCAACTATAGTTGTAATTGCTCTCACAATTGGAATCGTTTGGGTAATCGATAAATATTTACCAACTAAAGCAAAACCTGTAATTAAAGTTATACTTTGGATTTTAATCGCTTATTTTGGCTATGCCACTTTCATGTCTATTTATGGTGAAATTCAATTTAATCAACTCAAAGAAAAACGCTATTTAGTTGTTATTGAATCTTTAAAAGATATTAGAGATTGTGAGTTAGCTCACAGAACAGTAACAGGAAAGTTTGAAGATAATTGGGATAATTTAGTAAAATTTATTGATACTGCACAATTTACAATTACACAACGTCGTGATTCTACCATTTTAGACAAAGAACAAACTCGTCGTTTTGGAGGTGTTGAAACTTTCAAGGATATTATTATCGTAGATACCTTAGGTTTTGTATCTGTAAAAGATTCTTTGTTTGGTGCTGATACTAGATATGAAACCATGATGAATTTACCTGTTGGTGAGCCAGGAGCTAAATTTGAATTGAAAGCCGGATTTTTAGAACAAAATGAGATGCAAATTCCCGTTTTTGAAGCTAAAGTACTAAAGTCTGTTTTATTATATGACCAAGATAAAAACTTAGTTGCAAAAGAAAACCAAGTTATTTCGGTTGATGGTGTAAATGGAGATGCTCTTAAAGTTGGTTCTATGGAAGAAATTAACACAAATGGAAACTGGCCAAAAAATTATTCAAAAGAACAATAATATAGACCAACCCGAATATATAGAATTGTCCATTCAGGTTAATCTGAGTGGACTTTCTTTTTGTATTTTAAATACTTATACCAATACGTTTACTTTTTACAAACATGTTGTATTTGATAAAAAGCTAAACCCAAGTGCAGTATTAGATAAAATTGTACATTATTTCAATACAGAAAAACCCTTACAACAAAGTTTTAAAACGGTAAGAGTAATACATGATAATGAATTATCTGCACTAGTACCTAGGCCCTTATTAAATGAAGATTATTTAGCAGACTATTTAAAATTCAACTCCAAAATTCTGAAAACAGATTTTATTACTTATGATAATATTTTAGCAAATGATAGTGTTAATGTATATATCCCTTATGTAAATATAAACAACTATTTATACGAACATTTTGGAGCATTTGAGTTTAAACATTTCTCTACCATTATTATAGAAAACATTTTAGCTTTAGAAAAAAATGCTGTTTCTGCAAAAATGTATGTTCATATATCGTATAATCATTTTGAAATTATTGTTTTAGAAAACAATAAACTAAAACTTTATAATACTTTTGATTATTTAACAAATGAAGATTTTATATATTATATTTTATTTACTGCTGAACAGCTACAGCTTAATCCTGAAGAATTTCCATTAGTACTTTTGGGGCAAATCGCTAATGACAATTTATACGATATAGTTTATAAATATATTAGACACGTTTCTGTTTTAGATACTCCAATCAACAAAAAAATTAGCGATACAATTACATCTGATTTTAAGTATGATTTTATATTGATAAATAGTTTTTAATGCGAATTATCTCTGGCACATACAAAGGTAGGCGCATAAATGCTCCTAAAAAATTACCTGTACGCCCAACTACAGATATGGCAAAGGAAGCCTTGTTTAACATTATTAATAACCAGTATTATTTTGACGACATTTCAGTACTCGATTTATTTGCTGGGACTGGAAATATAAGTTATGAATTTGCATCAAGAGGCACTACACAAATTACATGTGTAGATGTGAATTTTAGCTGTATAAAATTTATTAATGAAACTGCAAGTACCTTTGAAATGTCTATTAAAACTGTAAAAAGTGATGTATTCAAATTTATCGAACACACAAAATTAACTTCAACAATAATTTTTGCAGATCCACCCTATGCGTTTACCGATGACCAATTTGCAATAATACCCAACCTTGTGTTTTTAAATAATTTGTTAGAAGAAAATGGTCTATTGATAATTGAACATTCCAAGCATACTAATTTATCCAATCTTGCAAATTTTAATTACTCCAAAATCTATGGTGGGAACATGTTTAGTTTTTTTGAATATAAGTAGCGTAATATATTACAATTATATTTTTATAATTCCCTTTTTTTCAGTATTTCAGAACTCCTCTAAAAGAGTCCTCTCTCTATTTTGTTTTTTCTAACCTTATTTATTTTTTGTTTCTGCTCTAGATTTATTTTAACATGCTCTATGGTATGAATTAAAATGAATATTAATCAACATTAAAACAATAAAAAATGAAAAAACTAATCTTATTAGGGTTAACAGTAATCCTCTTTGCCTCATGCAAGCAAACTGAACAAAGGTATTTTGATGAATCGGCAGAAATTGATACTGTTAAACAATTATATCAACTTGTGGAAGAAGGGAATTATGATAAAGCAAGAAAATTTTATAATGATACAGCAAAAGTTTTTGTAAACTCTTCTAAAGCTGTATCTCCAGACGAAATGACTACTGCTAACAAAAAAGGTAGAGCAGATTTTATCATGTTTACTTTTAAGGATTCCATCTATCCAGAAATGGTTATTACAAAAAGTGGTAGTACTTGGGTGAACACATGGCCAACTTGGGTTGGAAAAGTTAAAGGAAGTGATACAGAAATTACACTACCTCTTCATCTCTCTTTCCAATTTAAAGATGGTAAAATAGTAAGATATGAATGATTTTGGGACAATCTACCAATATATTTAGAAAGAGAAAAAGTAAAAGCCAGTATGAATGAAGCGTACGAAACATCTAATGAAGAATCTGAAGCATCAAAAAAATAAATATTAACCATTTAAACTAATCATTATTAAAATGTTAAAAAACACATTACTATTTGCATTTCTTTTGTGCTTGTCATTAAATTTATCTCAAGCACAAAATCAAGCATATTAAATTCACGTTGATTATGTTAAGCCATCTAAGGCAGCCGAATATGAGAAAATCTCTAAAGAATTTATTGCTGCCTGTAAAGAATATAATGCGTCAACCAGTTGGATTACTTCTACGGTAAGCGATTTTAGATATATGTATATAACACCTATTGATAAAATGGCCGATTTAGATGAGCGTCCATTTGCTGAAATGGCAAAACAAATGGGTGAGGGTTTTGGTAAAATCTTTAATCGATTCGATGCCTGTTATGACAAGCATACTGATTTTGTATTAACCTTAGATAAAGACCTAACTTATATGCCAGATGGTATAACACAAACTCAAGAAGGGCAAAACTATCGTGAATTCTACTATCTATATGTTACACCAGAAAACAGAGCTAAATTAAAAGACGGTATGAAAGGTATTAAAGATGTGTTTGCTTCAAAAGGGTCTAAAAATCATTATCGAGTATATCGTAGTGGATTTGGAAATTTAGAGGGTTATTATCTAGTTGCTATATCTGCTAAAGATGAAATTGATTATGCTACAAAATCTAAAGCAAATGACGAACTTTTAGGCGAAGAACGACATGAGGTATTTGCTAAAGCCTTTAATTATGTTTCCAGAATGGAAGAGTTCTCAGTAGCAATACGACCAGACTTAGCATATTCTTCAAAAGAAAAAGTGACAAAAAAATAAACTCGTTAGTAAAATAATAAGTGCAGCAATAAATGCCGCACTTATTTTATGTAAGTAAATCTATAAGCCGAATTCTGTACTCAAAAGAGTCCTTATCATTTATCTGAGCGAGCTGTTACCAACTCACTTTAGCTGTCTACCCTCCAACATCGAGCGTGCAACTCTCAAACATTGGTTTACATGACATTGCACCACATAGAGTTTACCTGATTTCACTACAGCATTACCTGTACATTCTTTCTGTTGCACTATTCCTAATCTCACGATTGGTGGTTGTTAACCACTATATTGCACTATGGTGTTCGGACTTTCCTCCATTCAATAAATTGAACAGCGATAAGGCAATTTACTTATGTGCAAAATTACACAAATTGTTAATAAATAAACTTAAAATCCGAATTCTAAATTATAAATTCTAAATTGAATTTTTAACTTTGCTATTCTAAGTTTTTTCAATGGAACATTTTATTGTATCTGCTCGTAAATACAGACCACAAACCTTTAAGGATGTTGTGGGGCAACAAGCTATTACCAATACGCTATTAAATGCCATTGAACATAATCATTTAGCGCAAGCTTTATTGTTTACCGGACCACGTGGTGTCGGCAAAACAACCTGCGCTCGTATTCTTGCAAAAATGATTAATCAAAACGGCAAAGAGACTAAAGATGAAGATTACGCATTTAATATTTTTGAATTGGATGCCGCTTCAAATAACTCTGTTGACGATATTAGAAATCTTACGGATCAGGTTCGTATTCCACCACAAGTAGGTAAATACAAAGTCTATATTATTGATGAAGTGCATATGCTTTCGCAAGCTGCGTTTAATGCTTTTTTAAAAACACTAGAAGAGCCACCAAATCATTGTATTTTTATCTTAGCAACTACAGAGAAACATAAAATCATTCCAACAATATTATCTCGTTGTCAAATGTTTGATTTCAAGAGAATTACAGTTAAAGATATAAAGGAATACTTAGAGCATATATCAAAGCAACAAAAGGTAAATGCTGAGGATGATGCGCTTCATATTATAGCTCAAAAAGCAGATGGCGCAATGCGCGATGCACTATCAATTTTTGATAGAGTTGTGAGCTTTACAGGTAAAAATTTAACCAGACAAGCAGTAACTGAAAACTTAAATGTACTTGATTATGACGCGTATTTTATTAGTACAGACTTAATATTAGAAAATAAGATTCCCGAATTACTTCTACAATTTGACAATACTTTATCAAAAGGCTTTGATGGTCACCACTTTATCGCTGGTCTAGCATCTCATTTTAGAGACTTACTTGTTTGCAAAACACCAGAAACTATTGATTTGCTAGAAGCAGGAGAACAAACCAAGGCAAAGTATTTAGAACAATCACAAAAAGCATCACAGGAGTTTTTATTAAATGGTATTGATCTTGCCAACGACTGTGATTTAAAATATAAAACTAGCCGAAACCAACGCTTACATGTTGAGTTATGCCTTATGCAACTTGCCTCTATCACCTTTGATAGAGAAAAAAAAAAGAACAGTAAGCACTTTATAATCCCAGCATCCTATTTCAAGAAAAAAGGAGTTCCTACTATTAAGGTAAACATACCTGAAGAAAATACATCTGTCTTAGCTGATGAAAATTTTGTAGAAGAACCAATCATGCCAAATTTAGAGGCTAAAAATTCAATTGTACAAGTTTCACAAAGTGAAGTCGCTGAAAAGATAGTAGCAGAGCGCCCAAAAATTATATTAAATAGACAAAGTAAAAACACTTCTGGTTTATCATTAAGTAGTATAAAGAAAAAAAAGGAGCATCTTATTAAGCAAATGGATGTGATTCTTGAAAAAGATGATTTACCAAAAGAATCTTTTACCGAAGAACAAATGCAAACTGTTTGGAACGCATATGTAAAAAAGATTGAAGGCCAAGGAAAGTACAATTTAAGCTCTATTTTAAGTATAGATACTCCAAAGCTAAGGGAAACCACTATTAGTTTAGAATTTCCAAATCACACAAATAAAATTGAAGTTGAACGGCAACAATATGAATTATTAGGCTTTTTAAGACAGAAGCTTAATAACTTTAACATTAACTTATCTATTACTGTTAATGAAGAATTAGACAAAAAATATGCATATACAGATATGGAAAAATTTGATAAGCTAAAAGATAAAAACCCTAATATTAATTTACTACGTCAAACCTTTGATTTAGATATTTGATGAAGTACTTCTCGATTATATTAATTATTTTAATATTTTGTTTTACTAGCTGTGACGGTAAGCATAGGGTTAATCAGACTCATCAAGAAAAAATTGAAAATAGCAATCTCTCTAAATCTTTTTTTGAAAAGATAGAATACTTCCCAAAAGTATATACTGAAATTATTACTGATACTATTTTAAGTAATGGGTTTAGTATTACATCTAAGTTTTATTCTGATATGGAAAAAAATGTTCTTAGAGAATTTAAAAAAGACTCTATACAGTTCAAAAAATTTTATAGAGAGTTTAATGTAGAATTGACCTTAAGTAAAAATGGAATTGAAATATTTTCTAAGTTAATTAATAAAGATTTTTTTGCTCCATTTGACTTTGTTAATATAGATATTCTAGATGATGGTATTTTATTAGACTTCACAATTGTTGACTATAGTTCAACTAGTGTTACATTTAATTTTGATTACTATCCAGAAGCAAAAGACAGACTTTTTCGATACAAAATTATCATTTCGGAAAATGGTGATTTTAAAGTTATTAATGAATTTGTAATTTTTTAATTATGCTAGGTTTAAAATTACCAACAGACCCTCGTTGGGTAAATATTGTAGAAAAAAACATAGAAGAAATTCTTACTGATCATGCTTTCTGTGAACAAAAAGCAACAAGTACAGCTATTTCATTAATAGTGAGTTTTCCTGAATATACTGACTTGGTAAAGGAAATGATTGAACTTGTTAAAGAAGAAATGAGCCATTTTAAAATGGTACATAATCTTATTCTGGAACGTGGTTGGAACCTAGGCAGAGACCGAAAAGACGATTATGTACTTCAACTTATAAAATTTTTTCCAAAAGGTGGAAGTAGAACCACACAATTAGTGCATCGCTTATTATATGCAGCATTAATTGAAGCTAGAAGTTGTGAACGTTTCAGGTTACTATCAGAAGAATTGCAAGACAAGCAATTGGCCAAGTTTTACAAAAAGCTCATGATAAGTGAAGCCAGTCACTACACCATGTTTTTAGGATTTGCTAGACAATATGGTGAACTCAATGATGTGAATACAAAATGGCAAGAACTCCTTAATTACGAAGCTACGATTATGAAAAACTTAGGAAAAAGCGAAACTGTACATGGTTAATAATATTACTCTAAGCATAAATCAGTTTTAAAATATTCTTTTTAAATAGTCTTACCGAAATTATAGTCATAATTAAACCAATTCCAATTAAAACACCCATTTTTGGAAATATTTCTGTTATAGCTAAGTTTCTCCAAAAAATATCATAAAATCCTTGAATGCCCCAATAATTTACACTTACAACAGCAATTTTCTGCATAATTACAGGCATTACAAATAAGGGCACCATACTGCCTCCAATTGCTGACATTACCAAAATAATAATAGTACTTAACCCTTGTAATTGCTGACGTGTTTTTGCAATAGCAACTAAAAGCATTCCAAAACTTGAGACCGCAAAAGCAGTGGCAAGAATCATTAACACTAAAGCTGTTAAGTCTTTATATATTGGTAAACCAAAAACTAACCAAGAAAATACAAACATCACGGTTAACTGCAAAATTGCTAATACTAATGCGGCACCCATTTTGCCAAATAAAATATCGGTTGCTTTTAAAGGCGAGTACATTAAGCGTTTAAGTGTCCCAGCTTCCTTTTCGTCAAGTAACCCTCCTCCAATTCCAGCAATACTAAACAGCAACATCATTATTGCTGTTCCTGCAACTGCCTGAATTAATCCTAAGTTTCCTTTTTTAATATCTTCTTTTATAATAGATGTCATTCTTAAAACCATATTATTACTTAAAGAATTATTCATACCACCATTATCAGAATCCATATCACTAAATATCTTTTCTTTCATTGCACTTGGCATTCCAGAATAATTAGTGTCGAAATAGGTGTTCATTTTGGCTTTTATACTTTTTTTTCCAACTGTACTCATTAAATTTTGCATTAAAACAGATTGTAACATTCCCATTTCTATTTCTCTAGCAGCATCGTACTTTAGCTCCATTGGTAAACTAGCACCTGAATTTATAGAGTCTTGAAATCCTTTTTCTAAAATTAATACACCAACATATTTCCCTCTTTTAACTAATTGTACTGCATCTGCAATATCTTTTGGTATTAGCTTTACTTCAGCTAAATCATCTAGTTTAGAAACTACACTCTTAGAATCTGTAGATTGATCCTTATCAGAAATTAAAAGATGTATTGGTTTCGCCTTACTATCTCCTCCTCCTCCAATGCCGCCAAAGGCAAATGCAAACAAAGAGATTAAAAGTATTGGTATTAAAAAGCTTAGCAATACTGCTTTCCTATCAGAAAAGAAAAGTTTTAAATCTTTTTTTAAAATTGTAAGTATCATGATGGTTTTTGTTTTAATCTCTTAATTGCTTTCCAGTTAAGCTCAAGAAAATGGCTTCCAGATTTACTTTTTTAAGACGTAAGTCTTCTATTTCTAAAGCGCAGGTATTACATGCTGTAATAATTTTTGAAAGTGCTTTATTAATATCACATTCAACTATAATTGTATTTGAATTAGAGCTTATTTTCATATTCAATAATTCTTGTAGCTTCTCCTTTTGCACTTTATTTATTGTGTTAAAAGAAATCTCTACAGCTTCCTTAACATCACTCCTTTTTTGTAATTCGGTCTGTGTTCCTTGAGCAACAATTTCTCCAGCATCTATGATTGCTATTCTATCACAAAGTCGTTCTACTTCTTCCATATAATGCGTGGTATAAACAATAGTAATGCCTTGCTTATTTAATGTTTCTATAATTTCGAATATTCTGTTCCTACTTTGTGGATCGACACCTACAGTTGGTTCATCCATAAATAGTATTTTAGGTTCATGTAACAACGCAGCAGCAATATTTATGCGACGTTTCATGCCTCCAGAAAAGGTTTTAATTAAATCGTCCTTCCGTTCTGTTAATCCAATTAAATCTAACAAATTGGCAATACGCTGTCTTAACTTTTTGATTGGAACTTTGTATAAACTACCCCAAAACATAAGGTTGTCATGAGCAGAAAACTCATCGTACAATGCTATTTCTTGTGGAACTACACCAATTAATTTTTTACATTGATTTTGATTATTGTTTAAATCAAATCCATTAACAGAAATAGTCCCTTCGTCACTTTTTAAGATGGTACTCATCATATTAATAGTTGTAGATTTTCCAGCACCATTAGGACCTAAAAGCCCAAATACTTCTCCTTTTTGAATAGAAAAATTAATACGCTTTACAGCGTGAATATTATCGAAGGACTTTGATAGATTATTAACTTGTATCATCTTAGATTATTTTTTGATATCTCAAAAGTCTAAGAAAAGAATGCGATAACGAATTTTAATCTACTGAATTGTTGATTTATGAAGACAAAATGTTTACTTATAATATTTTACTTGAAACGGTTTCATGATAAACGCTTTTAATAATTCCATCAGAGAGTCCTATTTTAGGGACATAAATGTGTTTTGCGCTACTCCATTTCATAGCAGAAAGATAGATACGAGCTGCAGGAATGATAACATCGGCTCTATCTTGGTTTAAATCTAATTCTGTAATACGTTGCTCGTAAGTGTACGATTTTAATTTTTTGTAATAGGTGCTTAAATAGAAATACGTTAAGGGTTTACCTGTTGCTTTTCCTGAAATTTTGAAAATCTTATTGATATTTCCACCAGAACCAATAACATCAACTTTTTCATAGTCTCGAGTATTGGTTTTAATCCACTCTTCCAAATTTGTCCAAGTTTTCTTTTTAACAATATCGTTTAAAAGCCTAACAGTTCCAATTTTAAAGGATTTCGACATTACTTTCTCTCCTCTATGAATAATAGAAAACTCGGTACTACCGCCACCAACATCAACATACAAATAATTTCTATCCTTGTCTATAAAATCTTTTATATCTGTGGCCGCAATAATTGTAGCTTCCTCTTCTCCGTCAATAATATCAATGTCAATTTTAGATTGCTTAAAAATAGCACTAGCGACTTCTTTTCCATTGTTCGCTTCTCGCATTGCTGAAGTAGCACAGGCTTTATAGCGGATTACTTTGTGAGATTTCATTAATAGCTTAAAAGCTAACATGGTGTCATGAAGTCGTTCAATATTTTCATTAGAAATTGCATTGTGTAAAAAAACATCTGCTCCAAGCCTAATAGGAACACGAACTAAGGAGCTTTTTTTAAATCGTACTGGTTTTCCGTTTTCTTCAATAATTATTGAAATTAAAAGCCTTACAGCATTTGATCCAATATCAATAGCTCCATATTTTTTTATTGACAGCATAAATTATTAAGGCTCTATTTTTTTTAAATAATAATTATAGGCTTCAAACTGAGCACGTACTTTAGGTAAATCATTGGTCTTATGTATATTTATTTCATTTTCAATTATCCGTCTTGCTTTTACATTATCGCTCCAACAAATTTCAAAAGTATCTAAAAGTTCTTGCTTAATAGAGGCATCATTAATAGGGCAGGTTACTTCTACTCTATTTTCTATATTTCGAGTCATAAAATCCGCAGATGAGATATAAACTTTTGGCTTATCATTATTTCCAAAAATAAATAACCGCGTATGCTCTAAGAATTTATCAACAATACTCACAATCTCAATGTTTTCACTCATACCAGAAACTCCTGGAACCAAACAACAAATCCCTCTAACCACCATTTGGATTTTAACTCCAGATTGACTTGCTTCATAAAGTTTATCAATCATTCTAAAATTAGAAATACTATTCATTTTTAGCTTAATGAATGCTGGCAGTCCTAATTTTACATTATTAATTTCGTTATCCATAAGTTTAAATAATTCTAACTGTGTATAGTGCGGAGACGTAATGATTTGCTTATAATTAAAAATTCGATAATTTGTATCTAAGAAATCAAACACTTTACCTATATCTTTGAGTACTTTCTGATCTGCTGTAAATAATGTATAATCTGTATATATTGTAGCGGTAGATTCATTAAAATTCCCTGTACTTACAAAGCCATAGCGTTTTAACTTCTTCTCTTCTTCACGTTCTATGATACACATTTTACTATGTACTTTTAATCCTTTAACCCCAAATATTAAATTAACACCTTCAGACTTCATTTGTTCAGCATATTTTATATTTGCTTCTTCATCAAAACGGGCTTGTAACTCAATAGATACCGTTACTTCTTTACCATTTTTTGCCGCATTTATTAAAGAACTTGCGATATGAGAGATTTTTGCTAAACGATAAATTGTAATTTTAATGGTTTTTACTTTTGGATCTAACGCAGCTTCTCTTAAAAACTTAACGATATATGCAAAGGTATGATACGGTGCATATAGCAAATAATCTTTATTTGAAATAGCACTAAAAATACTCCCTTGCAAACTCAAGCCTTTAATTGGTAATGGATTAATCCTTTTATAAAGCAAATCTTCTCTCCCTAAACTTGGAAAACTTATATAATCCCTTCGGTTGTGGTAACGACCTCCTGGTATTATACTATCGGAAGTTTTAATTCCCATTTTAGACATGAGATAAGCTAAAGTATCTTTTTCAATATTCTTATCATATACAAAACGCACGGGGTCACCAATTTGTCGATGTTTAACACTATCGGCTATTTTTTTCAAGAAACTCTTACTCAAATCACTATCAAAATCCAGTTCTCCATCACGTGTAATCTTAATCATATGTGCTGATATAGATTGATAATTAAAAATGCTAAAAATATCATGCAAACAATAACGCAGTAAATCATCTAGCATTAAAATATAATCTTTGTCGTTATGCTTGGGCAACTCTATAAACCTATTCATAGTTCGAGGGAACTCTATTAAAGCAAATTGGCTGTCTCCATTACTAAGCACCATTTTCACAGCAAGATAAGATGCATCATCTTTTAATAACGGAAGGTCTACATCGTCATTCAATATAATTACAACCAAAGCCTGACTTATCTGTTCATAAAAATATTTTTTAAGAAAGTTACTTTGTTTATCATTGATTTCAGATTCATTGATAATTAAAATATGTTCATCTTTAAGCTTATCTTCAATTTCACTTAAAATATTTAAACTTTCACTTTGCTGATGTATTACGGTTTCTGTTATTATTTCAAGTAATTCTGCTGCTTTTATCCCTCCTAATTGGTTTTTACCTCCTTTACCTGCTTGCTGAATACGTTTAATAGTTGCGTAACGTATTTTAAAAAATTCGTCAAGATTATTCGAAAAAATACCCAAAAACCGCAAGCGTTCTATTAATGGCACACTCTCATCAGCTGCCTCTTGCAATACTCTAGCGTTAAATTGTAACCAGCTAACCTCGCGGTTAACATAAAAATTATTCTTCTTTTGAATATTATTCATGAACTATTATTTGTATTCCTACAAAGATATTTTATTTATAAATTAATCAAACACAAAGCAACAATTATTATTTTTGTAGTCTTTTATTTACTCACAAGTGTATTTCATCGAATATTTTAATCTTTTTATAGAATTATATATATCTTTACTGATATATAAATGCTACCCAAAACAACCTAATTAATAACTGAATGAAAACTAAACCTACATTAATTGACTTTGTACCATTGTCAAAATTAAAATACTTTTTTTTTAAAGAACTGTTTCTAAGGCTATTGAGTCGCAGTTTATAAACCTTACTAGGTTTTTATTTTCAGTATTATATAAATCAAGCGTATGGAAAAAATTACTCAATCCTACCAAACAGTAATAGCCCTCTTTGGATTCTTCTTTGCTTTTAGCTTTATTGCTTCAGCACAAGTACAACAGAATTTTACACCAAGATATAGTGAAACCATAAATGGCGATGTAGTTATTATAGCAAATAATATGCTATCTAGAACTGCAACAACAGATTATACTGGTGAAGATGGTAACCATGACTTTAGTGATAATGTATATGTTGATATAGATACAGATGCCACTACATTTAATTCAAGTAGTGCTAATTTTGTAAATCCAGAACCACAAGTGGTCTGCTTAAATATTATAAAAACCTATCTATATTGGGCAGCTGGAGATAAAGAAAAGGATAATGGTGATGATAACCAGCCCAACTGGAATTACAATGACATTAAATTAATGCTCCCTGGTGAAAATATATATACCACATTAACTGCTGATGAGGTTATATATAGAGGAAGAGATGTTCACTTTAGCAATGATCCATATGTATGTGTGAAAGATATTACTTTACTAGTCACATCACTTGCTAATCCTTATGGCAAATATCAAGTAGCTAATGTTGAAGCAAAAAAGGATGATTTATTTTCCCATACACTTGGTAGTCATCCTGGAACTTCTGCAGGGTGGCAGATTGTTTATGTATATGAAAGTCCAGAATTAACCACCAAAAATATTAGTTTATTTGATGGCTATGCACATGTGACTAAAACAGCAAACAATTTTGATATTGATTTTAATGGTTTTAAAACAGTTCCCATTGGCCCTGTTAATGCGAAAATTGTATTTGGAGTGTTAGAAGGAGATCGTGATTTATCTGGCGATAAATTACAGATACAAAATACAGCAAATACTTTTGTTGATTTAACAGCTCCTTTAAGAAATGCTGATAATTTTTTTAATAGTAGAATTACGGTGGGTAATACCGATTTTATAAATAGAAATCCTGCAAGTTTAAATACACTAGGTTTTGATGCTTCAGTTTTTCAACTAGACAACACAGGGAATAGTATTATTGATAATAACCAAACTTCAGCAACATTAAGACTTACGTCAGATCAAGAATTATATGGTTTATATTTATTAGGTATGTCAGTTGAAGTCTGGGCACCAAATTTATATCCCATTAAACTAAAATCGGATACTGAAAATGATATTACTGAAGCTGGAAATAATGTGATCTTTGATTTTAATTTTTCAAATACTGGGAATGATAACGCTATTAACGTTGTACTTTCAACAACACTCCCAACTAATTTAGAATTTATTTCAGCAAATAATTTACCAAATGGAGTTACATATTCGTATAATATAAATACTAGATTTTTACAATTTTTTGTTGAAGATGGGTTAGTAGATGTAGGCGATGCTCCTTTAAATTTGCAATTTGAAGTACAAATAAAAGAGGAATGTTACTTTCTTGAAGATAGTTGTGATTTATCCTTTGAAATGCAATTATTAGCAACCTACAATGGTATAGAAAATCCAGCACCTCAAAGCACCTTAAGCTCTCATGATTTAGATGAATGCCAACTAGGTACTGTATTACCAATAACTATAGTACAACCAGATGAAGCAGTTTGGGCAAATCCTCCTAATGATTTAAATAGAACTTTTAATTGTGAAAATTTAATTAACCTGAATAATGCTCAAAGTCTATTTCCAGATACTGATAAATGTACTTTTGCACTAACAAAAACGTCTGGCCCTTTTGTCCCCAATGTTGGCTGTGGTAGTTCAGGAACATATACAAATACGTGGACTTTTATGGACGCCTGTGGAAGAACAATTGCAGATTATGTCCAAGTAATTACAATAGTTGATGATACACCTCCAGTATTTGAACCTTTACCAAATGATTCCACAGTAGAATGCGTTCAAGGTTCGAATTTTATGCAACCCATAGTAACTGATAGCTGTAGTAATACAATTAATTTATCATTTGCTGATGTTACAACTAGTGGTTCTTGTGATGGAGACTATTCAATCGTTAGAACTTGGACAGCTATAGATGAATGTGGTAATATTGCAACAGCTAGTCAAACTTTACTTATTCAAGACACTACACCTCCAAATTTAGATACCTTTATTGAACCAGAAATAACACTTATATGCAGTGTTGTACCAGAAATACCGGCTTTAGAATTTTCAGATAGTTGCTCATCAAATGTAACCATAATTTATGAGGAAGAAGAGCAAATAATAGATGACGAAAATTATGATGTTATACGTAATTGGACAGCCTATGATGATTGTGCTAATGATACTAAGTTTACTCAAATAGTTCATATGCAAGCTAATAATTCAATTAATAGAATACCATTGAACTTATGTGCCAATGACTTTTCAATTGATTTAAATAACTATGTTGATATTGATAATAATGGGTATTGGGAAAGCGATAATCTTAACGTTTTAAACAATACCGAATTAGACCCTATTAATTTACCACAAGGCGAATATATATTTAAATATATAACATCAATAAATCAATGTGTACAAATAACAGAACTAACTGTAAATATTGGCGAAACCTGTATGGAAAGAGAACCTTGTATAAAATCAATTTCTGATGTTGAAATATCCAAATTGGTAACTCCAAATGGCGATTTAAAAAATCAAACTTTTAATGTTGCTTACATATCTAATCCTGATGTGGATGTAAGAACAAATTGCGACATTATTATAACTGTTAAAATGTTTAATCGTTGGGGAACCAAAGTATTTGAAT
Source organism: uncultured Flavobacteriaceae bacterium (assembly GCA_964418645.1). Lineage (GTDB taxonomy): Bacteria > Bacteroidota > Bacteroidia > Flavobacteriales > Flavobacteriaceae > JAADHG01. Next base: position 3,968 of record CAYQME010000034.1, on the reverse strand, counting down.
CCAGAGATTATAATAATGATTGGATGGGTACTTCTGGTGGCAGAATAGGTACAGAGATGGAATTACCAACAGGAACATACTATTATGTTGTAACCATAGAAAATAGCGGCTTAAAACCTATACAAGGGTATATCCTTTTAGGTACTGATCAATAAACAAAATGACCAAAAATAAAAAAATATACATTTTATTTATAATGTGCATTATACCTGTGATTAGCTTCTCACAACAGCTGCCGCAGTTTACGCAGTATATGTACAACACAATCTCAATTAATCCAGCTTATGCTGGGACTAGGGAACGTTTAAATATTGCTATTCTAAACAGAAATCAATGGGTGGGTGTAAGTGGAGCTCCAATAACACAAACTTTAACTGCTGATACAAGTATTTCAAACTCAAACTTAGGAATAGGTTTGTCTATAATAAATGATAAATTGGGATATGAAAGTACTAACTTTATCTATGCAGATATTTCATATACAATTTATATGAATCGAGATTATAGACTAACTTTTGGATTTAAGGCAGGAGCAAGTAAATACGGATTAGATCCTGAGTTATTAACCGACCCTTCTGCAATTGGTGATCAGTATTTAGATAAAATTTTTAATAACTGGAAGCCTAATTTTGGTGCAGGAGTCTACTACAGATCCGACGATTGGTTTATTTCCTTTTCTTCACCAAGAATATTAAGTCTCAATAATAAAACAGATATTGAATATGCTGCTATAGAAAGAGTTAGTTATTATGTACAAGGTGGATATATGCTTGATTTTAATCTGCATTTAAAATTTAAACCAACATTTCTGGTAAAGCTAACAAATGGTGCTCCACCATCAATAGACTTAACAGGAAATTTCCTTGTAAATGAAAAACTTTGGTTAGGGTTAGCATATAGAGTTGGCGATGCTATTGGAGGTTTGGTAAGTTTAGATGCATCTGACAACATATCGTTCGGTTATGCTTATGAATTTAATACGACTGCTTTAAATCCATATACATCTGGTTCGCATGAAGTATTTATGATTTATAAATTCAATTATCCAAGATCAAAGTGTGACTGCGAAAATAAGTTTTAAGGTAATGTATTAATTTTTCAAATCTCTTGGGAGAATCATTTTTACCGTTTCTCCTTGCTTTAACTCACTCCAATATTCTACATCAAACTCTAAAACCACTAAACCACATGTAGGTAAATTATCTATATAGATATTCCCGTAAGAATTAACGATTGATGTTAACGCGTGGTTATGACCAAAAATCATGATGCTATTGTAATAATTGTCCATTGTTTTTATAAAATTAATTACCTTTTTCCCCACAAAATCATATAATTCGTCCTCTGTTTTTATATAATCTTCACTGATATCCAAATCATTTACAAAAGATTTACAAGTTTCTAAAGCACGCCTAGCTGGACTTGAAAATACAATTTCAGGGCTAAACTTGAGAATCTTAAAAGCATTAGAAACCAAGTCAGAATCAAGAATACCACGCTTTTTTAAAGGTCTATCAATATCATTAACATCAAATTCCCATGATGATTTTGCATGTCTAACAAAAACAATTTTTTTCATAAAATATCGTTTAAAAGCAATTTTTATCGATAAAATGTTGTTTTTATCGGTTTTAAGGATTACTTTGGCGTTTTAAAATTAATGAATAATGTTTAATAATTTAAATACATTTATGATTACTAATGTGAAATTTTTCGTTTCAACGATTATTTAAGTCATTTAAACATTTTTATTTGCGTACAATTTATCATATCAGTTTTTTTGTTACAGATAAAAATGAATAATGATCCCTAAATCTAGTTCAAATTGTTAATCCATTCGCACTTATTAGAAGTGCACTTCCCTCCCATTTTAATAGAATTAGTCAAATACACATCATACTGTATATGACAATTTGTGTTTTATTAATCAAGTAAATAATATTAAATCGCTTTGCGATAAGTTTTAGTTAATCATTATTAGATATGAAAACAACAACTACTTTAGTAATCTTACTTTGCTTAAATGTGTTAACCGCATTTGGCCAACAACCAATCGAGTTACCAAAAAATAAAGGTACTCAAGAATCAATGGATTGGCCCAAAACAAGAAAATATTCTGATGAATATATAATGAAGTATGAAGCTATATTAAAGAAGAGAGCTTCTATTTACCAAAGAGTCAACGCAAAGCAAACAGCAGCTACTATGACACCAAGTCCAGTAGGCACATGCAATGTTATTACATGTGGATCCTTTGGTCTTGACGATGTTAAACCCAACAACTCTTGGGGTGGATTTAGAACTGCCGTAGATGGTAGTACTTATGCAGCTAACGTTGAATATACTTGTTGGGATGATCATGGCACTGTAGATTATTCTGAAGGACAATATATTTCATATTCAAATAAAGACGCAAATATTGATACACCAGCAATTATATCACCTTCTCCTGATGGTGGTGGATTTGCAATTTTCTCGTATAAAAAAGAGTCTATAGAACAAGACATGGCAGTACTTCCTAATACAAACTATACTGTTTGCTTTGAAATTGCTGTAATTCCTCGATATAGTAATAAGTCAGGAAAATTTTTAGAATTTACTCCAAATTTAGAGTTTGGAATAGGTTCAGGAGGAGTTGTAATATCAGATCCTTTAACTTATACACATAATGATTTAAACATACACCCAGCTTCAGATTTTCCAACATCACTTTCAACAGCAACAACAGGAGCATTTCAAAATCCTAATGGTTGGACTGATATAAATCCTTATTGGGAAACTGTATGTATTACATTTAAAACTGACAATTCTGGGTCAGTCAATGTATATTATAAAACAGGAGATCCTGGAAGATCTGTAGTTTTAGTTGATGGGCTTAGATTAAGTCTTGAAGGCTATGCTACACCTCCAACTTTTACATCAACAGTTAATGCAACTAAATCTCTTATTGTTTGTGATTTAGCAAAAGTTAATTTAAACGATTATATATCTTCAACTGGTCCTTCTGGCTCTGTATTAACATGGAGCACAAATGTTGATCCATTAGTAATTTCTGAGCACTTAACTGACACAAATGTTATACCTCCAGGAACTTATTATGCATTCTATTATAATAATGTGGATAATTGTGCTTCTCCAGTTGCCCAATTAGATTTGATAATATCAGATTTAAGTGCAAAAATTATTTCATCCACAGATATTGACTGTTTAGGTAATTCTACTGGAGTTATTACTGTATCAGGGTTTGATGGTGCTTCACCTTATACTTACTCAATAGATGGTGGTACTAATTATCAAAATAATGATACATTTTCCAACCTAACTGCTGGCTCTTATACTATTATAGCAAAAGACGCTAATGGTTGTACAGCAAGTACTAACATTACTCTAAATACTATTGATTTAGAAGACCCTATAATTAAAGCACCAAATGATTATACAATTGAAGGTTGCGATACTGATGATATCACAAGTTTAAAATATAGTGAAACATCAGTTGTAATTACTTTAGCTGACTTACAAGCTGCAACAGATGGTGGTGGAACTGCATCAGATGATGCAGGTATTGAAACCATTTCATATATAGATGAAACTTTGTCGAGTGATGTATGTGAAACTATTGTGAAAAGAACATTCACAGTAACTGATAGTTGTGGAAATAGTAGCTCTGCAATTCAGACTATTATGATTCAAGATACAACAGCACCTTCTTTTGTTGAAGCACTACCTGCTGATATAACAGTTGAGTGTGATAATATACCTGATGCTCCAGTATTAACAGCTACCGATAATTGTAGTACAGCAACTGTCAAATTTGAAGAAATAATAACTCCTGGAACTTGTGATAATTCATTTACGATAACCAGAACTTGGTATGCTACTGATGAATGTAGTGGTGCAAATCAAACAGTATATACACAAACCATAACAGTTCAAGATACAACAGCACCTTCTTTTGTAGAAGTGCT
>CAYQME010000033.1:10445-25987 GCA_964418645.1 uncultured Flavobacteriaceae bacterium | reverse complement strand
GTCGTTGGGTATTTATAAACGAAAACAATACACCTCGTATCGCAAGAATTGACCTTTCTACTTTTGAAACTACAGAAATTATTGAAATTCCAAACTCTGCAGGAAATCATAGTTCTTCATATGTTACAGACAATACAGAGTATGTGATTGCTGGCACTCGTTTTGGTGTTCCTGTTCCGCAACGAGATATTTCAATTAAAGATTATAAAGGCAACTTTAAAGGAGCATTGTCATTTCTAAAAGTTGATCCAGATAGTGGTCAAATGGATTTATCATTTCAAGTATTAATGCCAGGATTTGATTATGACAAAGCACATCCTGGTCGTGGGAAATCTGATGGTTGGTTTTTCTATACAACTTATAATACTGAAGAAGCAAATACTTTACTAGAAGTAAATGCATCGCAAAACGATAAAGATTTTATTGCTGCAGTTAACTGGAAAAAAGCAGAAGAATACATAAAAGCAGGTAAATTTAAAACCATGCCTACTAAATATGCTCACAATATTTATAATGATGAAACACATTCAGCAACTACCACTTGGGGAACATCTGTAAAAGTGTTAGATCCAGCCGAATGTCCTGGTTTGGTGTATTTCTTACCAACACCAAAATCACCTCATGGTTGCGATGTCGACCCAACAGGAGAATACATTGTTGGTAGTGGTAAATTAGCAGCAAGTTTAACTGTGCATTCATTTACAAAAATGCTTGATGCTATTGAAAATAAAAAATTTGCAGGTGAAGCCTATGGTATTCCGATTTTAAATTTCGAAGATGTATTAGCTGGAACAGTTGAACAACCAGGATTAGGACCTTTACATACAGAATTTGATAATAAAGGAAATGCCTATACAACGTTCTTTATTTCTTCAGAAGTAGTAAAATGGAAATTAGGAACTTGGGAAATTTTAGACAGACAACCAGCCTTTTATTCTCCTGGTCATTTAATGATTCCTGGGGGGAATTCTCAAAAACCTTTTGGAAAATATTTAGTATCTATGAATAAAATTACTAAAGACCGTTATTTGCCAACTGGACCTGAAGTATGTCAATCCGCTCAATTATTTGATATTTCTGGAGATAAAATGAAACTTCTTTTAGATTTCCCTACTGTAGGTGAACCCCATTATGCCGCTGGTATTCCTGCTAATTTAGTTGCCCCAAACTCTAAAAAAGTATTTAAGTTAGAAGAGAATAAACATCCTTTTGCAACTACAAATGATGCAGATGCAAAAGTGGTTCGTGACGGAAAAGATGTTCATATATATATTACTACTATTAGAAGTCACTTTAACCCTGATAATATTGAAGGTGTAAAAGTAGGCGATAAAGTGTATTTTCATGTTACTAATTTAGAGCAAGATTACGATGTCCCTCATGGTGTTAGTATTATTGGCGCCAATACCTCAGAAGTATTAGTAATGCCTGGACAAACAGAAACTTTTGTTTGGGAACCTAAACAAGTTGGTGTTTGGCCATTCTATTGTACCGATTTCTGCTCAGCATTACATCAAGAAATGCAAGGATATATTAGAGTGTCTCCAAAAAGTTCAAACATAGAGTTGTCTTGGGGTCTTGGCGAAGATTAAATTTAATTAGGGAAATTTTGTTTTAGTGTTTATTTTCCTGATAAAGGCGAGAGTTATTTATTTCGCTCTCGCCTTTTATTTTTATTAAACACTAATTAAACTTTATTAAACACTAAAGAGCAATGAAAAAGTCAAAACTTTTAATGCTATTAGCCGCATTATTACCACTGGGATTGTTTATTTTTCCATTATGGAACATCACTTTAGAAGCCCCTCAATACCCAATTCCTTTGGGAATGAATATTCATATTAATGATTTTGCTGATGCTAATCCTTATGATATCAAGAATATCAATTTAATGAATCATTATGTGGGCATGAAATACATACCTGATGCCATTCCTGAATTTAAAATCTTCCCTTTTGGAATAATTATTACAACTATTGTAGGATTAATAATCGCGTTTAAATTTAATTACAAATGGTTTTTAGGATGGTTTATTCTAATGATTGTTTTAAGCCTTGCTGGGCTTTATGACTTTTATTTATGGGAACATGATTATGGTTATGATTTAGATCCAAAAGCAATCATGAAATTCACTAATCCCGATGGCTCTATAATGGGTTTTCAACCACCACTTTTTGGCACTAAACATATTCTTAACTTTACAGCGCATTCTTATCCAAGATTAGGTGCTTATTTTTTAGCTCTTGGGATAGGGACATCATTAATTGCGTTTCTTGTTGGAAAGAAAAACCACAAAAATGCTACTGCTGACTAATTTTAACCTAACAGGTTTTAAGTAAAAGCATATTCTAAAAACTCTAAAATGCAAACACTAAAACACTATTCAATAATACTATTATTGCTAATTTTCTTTAGCTGTAATGTAAAGCCACAAAACATAGAATACGGCAGTGATGCTTGTCAATTTTGCCAAATGACTATCGTGAACAAACTACATGCCGCCGAAATCGTTACTAAAAAAGGAAAGGTCTATACCTTTGATGCTACTGAATGTATGGTTAATTTCTTAAAGGATTTTGGCTCCTCTAAAGTTCAATTTTATTTATCAACAGACTATGCCACACCTGATACATTTACAGATGCTACGCAAGCTACATTTTTAGTTAGTAAAAATATTCCGAGCCCTATGGGCGCTTTTTTATCAGCCTTTAAAATGAAAACAGATGCTTTAAAAATGAAAAATGAAAAAGAAGGAGATTTATATTCTTGGGATGAGCTATTGGTACATTTTAAAGACAAGAATAAGTGAAAAATTTAATTGTTTTTATATTTACTTTTTTTATGAGTTCAACATATTCTTTATATGCTGAAACAATTTTGGTTTGTCAAAATTGTAAAATTACATCTATAAAAAATGCTATCGCAACCTCCAAAGCACATGACACCATAATTATTAAAAAAGGAATCTATAAAGAATACAATATTTTAATTGATAAACCACTTACTATTATTGGTAAAGACTATCCTGTAATTGATGGTAAGGAGCAAGGAGAAATAATTACAATTACTTCAGACCATGTTAGTATTGATGGGCTTTTTTTAAAGAATGTAGGCAATAGTTATATCGAAGATTATGCCGCAATACGAGTGAGAAAAAGCAATTATTTTGAGATTAAAAATTTAATTATCGAAAAACTTTTTTTTGGAATTTATATTGAAAAATCCAATTTTGGTAAAATTCTTAATAATAAAATTAAAGGTGAAGCCGTAGAAGAATATAATTCTGGTAACGGGATACAATTATGGTATAGCCATGATTTAGATATTGAAAACAATCATATTCAAAATATGAGAGATGGTATTTATTTTGAATTCGCCGACAACTGCATCATTAAAAATAATGTAAGCACTAATAATTTACGATATGGACTACATTTTATGTTTTCTGATAACGATATTTATGAAGGCAATACATTTAGGGATAATGGAGCTGGTGTTGCTGTGATGTTTTCTAAAAAAATTAAAATGCTGAAAAATAATTTCGTTCATAATTGGGGAACTGCCTCATACGGTTTACTACTAAAAGAAATAAATGATGCTGAAATTAGTGGTAATACATTTGAAGAAAACACCATTGGAATTAACATTGAAGGGTCTAACAGAATTAATTATAAAAATAATAATTTTATTAATAATGGTTGGGCTATAAAAGTGCGCGGCGCTTGCTATGCAAATACTTTTATTGAAAATAATTTTTTATACAATTCGTTTGATGTATCCTACAACAGTAAAATAAACAACAATGTTTTTAACGCAAATTATTGGAGTAATTATACAGGTTACGATTTGGATAAAAATGGTGTTGGAGACGTCGCTTATAGACCAGTAAAATTATTTTCATATATTGTAAATCGTACTCCTGAAACTATAATTTTATTGAGAAGTTTATTTATAGATATTATAGATTTTTCTGAAAAAGTTTCCCCCGTTTTTACACCAGACAAACTATTGGATAATAACCCAGCAATTAAAAGAATAGAATGGTAACTATAGAAAATTTACATAAAAAGTTTAATAAAAATATAGTATTAGATGGTGTAGATCTTAATATCAATATGGGAGGAATATTTACTGTTCTAGGCCCAAATGGTTCAGGGAAAACAACGTTAATCAAATCTATTTTAGGGATGATTATTCCAAATAAGGGAGAAATTACTGTGCTTGGAGATAACATAAAAAATCATTCTACCTATAGAAATAAAATTGATTATTTACCCCAAATTGCAAACTTCCCTAGTAACCTAAAAGTTAAAGAATTAATCAAAATGATTAAGGATTTAAGAGGAAATACTAATGAAGACCTGCGCTTAATAGACCTCTTTAAATTAGACCCTTTTTTAAATAAAAAATTAGGTACCCTTTCTGGTGGTACCAAACAAAAAGTGAATTTGGTTTTAACCTTTATGTTTGATAGTCCACTAATTATTCTTGATGAACCAACAACAGGGTTAGATCCTATTTCTTTAATACGTTTAAAAGAATTAATACAAGCAGAAAAAGCTAAAGGAAAAACTATTTTAATAACATCACACATTATGAGTTTCGTTGAAGAAGTGTCCGATGAAATTGTGTTTCTTTTAGAAGGAAAAATTTATTTTAAAGGTACCATTAGCGAACTTAAAAGCAAAACCAATCAACTCGATTTTGAACATGCAATAGCATCAATACTTACAGATAATCATGCTTAAAATATTAAAATATAGTTTTTTCGATTTAATGCGTAGCCGTTGGAGTTACGTCTATTTTGCCTTTTATTTATTATTGGGGATAGTTTTACTGTTTTTAAACAACGACCTCTCTAAAGCTGTAATAACCTTAATGAATGTTATTATTGTGCTTGTACCATTAATAGGAACCATTTTTGGTGTCATGTACTATTACGATTCTAAAGAATTTACAGAGCTTTTATTAGCCCAACCTCTAAAACGCTCATCCATATTTTTAGGGCAATATTTAGGTGTCTCCCTATCTCTTTCTATGAGTTTAATTTTAGGATTAGGGCTTCCATTTGTGTTTTACGGTTTATTTAAATCTAATGCGATTTGGGATTTTTCACTACTGCTTATTACTGGTGCTTTCCTTACGTTTATATTTACCGCTTTAGCCTTTAACATTGCGCTATCTAACGAAAACAAGATTAAAGGATTTGGTTATGCTATATTATTATGGCTGTTTTTAGCTGTAATTTACGACGGTATCTTTTTAATGTCTTTGGTGCTTTTTGAAGATTATCCATTAGATAAATTATCACTTTTTGGATCTATGTTAAACCCTATCGATCTTTCAAGAACACTTATATTATTAAAACTAGATATTTCAGCATTACTAGGATATACAGGTGCCGTATTTAAAAAATTCTTTGGTACTAATTTCGGGTTAATTGTTTCTATGGTAATGCTTTCCGCTTGGATTGTTTTACCTGTTCTTAGAATTGTCTATAAATCAAAAAAGAAAGATTTTTAGTAATTATTCCGATACCATATTTTTTGCCATTCACGCAATAAGATTAAAAAAGAAATGTGTTCGGAAAGTGAAATAGTATCGCTTCCATCAAGCTGCTTTACTTTGGTCTCTGGAACATCAATAATGTAAAGTAGATTTAGATACTCTACGAATTTCTCTTGAATTAAATGAAAAATGGTTTCATGAAGCGTTTGCTTTAAACTTGAAGGTAACATATTTTCATCAAAATCTAAATCAATATTCGCTAACAAAAAGTCTTTATTAAGTTGTTGAATCAATTTTTTATAAAGCCCTATTTGATTTGCTACTTCAATTAAATTTTCAAAAGTAGACGGTAATTTCATCTGTTCATTTTCATATGTGATTGAAATTCAAACCATAACTGTTTCACTATACATTTCTACTCATTAAAGTAGTGCCAAGTTGCTTTAAAACAGATTTTTTGTCTTCAGAAATAGGTATTGAATCTAGTATTGCAAATGCTTTTTGTGTATAATTTTCAATTTCTCGCCGCGATTCTTTTGATGCCCCACTAGCTTCAAAAATGTGCTTAACTCTCTCTATCTTGTGTGCACTGTTATTAGGTGTTAAACGAAACAAGTCTTTCAACTCTTGTTGTTCTTCAACAGACGAAAACTCAAGAGCCTTAATAAATAAATACGTTTTTTTATTTTCAATAATGTCCCCTCCAATTTGTTTCCCAAAGGTTTCTGTATTTCCAAAGGCATCTAAATAATCATCTTGTAACTGAAAAGCAATTCCCAAATTTTTTCCAAATTCATAAATCAAGCTTTGCGCTTTAATGGGTGCTTTTGCTATAATGGCCCCCATTTGCATTGCTGTCGCTACCAAAACTGCAGTTTTGTATTCAATCATTTTTAAATACTCGGTAATTGTAACAGTATCTCTCGTTTCAAAATCAATATCGTACTGCTGTCCTTCACAAACTTCAAGTGCTGTTTTACTAAATAGTTTTGCTAAAGCCTTAAAGATGCTATCATCGTAATTTTCAAAAAGTTGATACGCCATAATGAGCATAGCGTCTCCAGACAAAATCCCAGTATTAACATTCCATTTTTCATGTACAGTATACTGCCCTCTGCGCAAAGATGCATCATCCATAATATCGTCATGTACTAAAGAAAAATTATGAAATACTTCTACGCTTAAGGCTGCATATAAAGCTGTTTTATGATTCCCATCAAAAATTTCAGTAGTCATTAAAGTTAAAACAGGTCGTAAACGCTTTCCGCCTAAACCTAATATATATTGAATAGGCTCATATAAGTTTTTCGGCTCTTTGGTCTTTGAATGTTTATCTAAGAAATTTAGAAATTCGTTATGATATGATTCTATGGATAGCATCTCACAAAAATAAACCAATTCAGCACAATTAAAAGTACATTAACCAATGAACCGTTAAAAAAATCATAAAACTTTGGAAACTTTTTTTGTTTTTAAAGTTTCCTGTAATATATTTGCAAACTATTATGAAACAAAAAATTATTATTAAATCTGCTGAATTGTTCTTAAACTTTGGGTTTAAGAGTGTTACTATGGATGATTTGGCTAATACCTTAGGTATTTCCAAAAAAACCATATATCAGTATTTTAAAAACAAAACAAAACTTGTTGAAGCTACAACAATGCATATTTTTGAGGTTATTTCAACTGGAATTGATTGTATTTGCGTATTAGAAAAAAATCCCATTGAAGAAATTTATGATATCAAGAATCTTATCATGGATCATTTAAAAGATGAAAAATCTTCACCTCTTTATCAATTGCAAAAATATTATCCACAAATATTTGCCACATTAAAAATTAAACAGTTCGAGCTTATGCAAAGTTGTGTTAAAGACAACTTGAATCGTGGAATAGAACTAAAACTATATAGAGATACAATTAATATAGAATTCATAGCAAGAATATATTTTAACTCCATGATAGCAATTAAAGATAAAGATTTGTTCCCGCACAAAATGTTTTCAATGAATATGTTAATGGAAAATTATATAGAATATCACTTAAGAGGCATTTGTACTCAAAAAGGAATAGACTTATTAACTCAAATAGTAACAGCAAATCAATCATAAAATGTCAAAAAAAATAACCTTGTTATTAATATTTCTATACTCTATCATAGGGTTTTCACAAGAATCTACTAAAAGATTTAGTTTGCTAGAAGCCATTGATTATGCTATAGAAAATAATAGAACCGCAAAAAATGCAGCCCTTGATGTTGAGGCTGCTAAAAAGCAAAAATGGGAAACTATTTCTACAGGATTGCCACAAATAAACGCATCCATAGGATATAATAAATGGTTACAGCAACAATTATCTTTAATCCCTGCAGAATTTTTTGGAGGGAATCCAGGAGAATTTACCGAAATTGCTTTTGGAACAAAACAATCTGTAAACGCTAGAGTTACGCTTGAGCAAAAAATATTTGATGGCTCTTATTTAGTTGGGCTTCAATCGGCTAAAGTCTTTTTAGATATTTCTAAAAATGCTAAAGAAAAAACTGATCTCGAAGTTAGAAAAGCTGTAATTAATGCTTATGGCAATGTGTTATTAGCCGAAGAAAGTGTATTTATACTTGAACGAAACGAGGCTGTATTGCTAAAAAACCTAAATGAAACCACCAAAATTTATGAAAATGGTTTGGGTGAGCAAGAAAGTGTTGAGCAACTTCAAATTACTTTATCAAGCATACAAAGTGGTTTTAAAAATGCAACTCGATTAAAAGTAATTGCTCATCAAATGTTTAATATTACACTCGGATTAGATCTTAATACAGACACACAATTAACTGATAATTTACAAGGGTTAACATCCCAAAACATCGTATTGAGTTTATTAGACGCCGAAGAAGGTGTTGAAAATACTGTTGATTATCAAATCGCTGAAAACGATAAAACCTCAAAAGAACTCCTATTAAAACTTGAAAAAAGCAAAGCACTTCCAACTATAAATGCTTTTGTTAACGGTGTTTATGATGGCTATAACGATAATTTCAAGTTTTTAAAAAAAGAACAACAATGGCTTGGTTCTTCATTATTTGGATTAAACATTAATATTCCAATATTTAGTTCACTTGGGAGAAGTGCAGCTACACAGCGTGCAAAAATTAATCTTGAAAAGGCAAAGGAAGATTTAACCGAGACTGAACAAAAATTGAAGCTTCAAATTGCAACAGCTAAAAGTGATTACCAATTCGCTATTGAAGATTACGTTAACAAAAAACAAAACTTAAACTTAGCTGAACGTATAGAGAAAAAAAATCAAACAAAGTTTTTTGAGGGAATTGCTTCTAGTTTTGAATTAAGACAAGCGCAAACCCAATTATATAGTTCTCAACAAGACTATTTACAAGCTATGCTCGATGTAATTAATAAAAAAGCAGCACTCGAAACTGTACTAAATGAAATTCCAAAAAACTAATCAGTTAAAAAATAAAAGACTCATGAAAAATATATTCATAATACTAATAACGGCTCTCGTTTTATCTTCTTGTGGAGAAAATAAAAATCAATCTGTAGAAGATATCCTAGCGGCCAATAATTTGGAGCAAATTCGAAAAAAGAAATCCGAATTAGATATCGAAAAACAAAAACTTTCTTCAGAGCTCAAACAACTTGAAGCTAAAATTAAGGAATTAGACCCTCAAGAAAAAATTCCATTAGTAACAACTTTTGCCATTAATGAAGATGTTTTTAACCACTATATAGAGCTACAAGGTAATGTAAGCACCAAACAAAATTTGGTTATTTATCCTGAATTCTCCGGATTTCTTTCTCATGTTTATGTAAAAGAAGGGCAACACGTTTCTAAAGGACAAGTCTTAGGAAAAATTGACGATGGTGGTTTAAGCCAGCAAGTAGCGCAATTGCAAATTCAAGTAGATTTAGCAAAAACTACTTTTGAGCGTCAGGAGCGTCTTTGGAATCAAAAAATTGGAAGTGAAATTCAATATTTGCAAGCTAAATCAAGTTACCAATCTCAGCAAAAAGCAGTTAATCAATTACAAAAACAAGTTGATAAAACAATTGTTCGAGCTCCTTTTTCTGGTACTATAGACGATGTTATTACCGAACAAGGAAGTGTTGTAGCACCAGGACAATCACAACTATTCAGAATTGTGAACCTAAAAAACATGTATATAGAAGTTGATGTGCCAGAACGTTATATATCAAATGTTGTGTCTGGAAAAGATGTTCAGGTAAATTTTCCAATTCTTGGAAAAACAATGGATGCTAAAATACGCCAATCAGGAAATTTTATTAATCCTGCAAACCGAACTTTTAAAATTGAAGTTCCTGTACCTAATAAAGATAAATCCATTAAACCAAACCTTACAGCAAAACTTAAAATAAACGACTATACAAATCCAAAAGCAATGCTAATACCTCAAAATGTTATATCTGAAAATGCTCAGGGACAACAGTATGTTTATACAATAATTAATAAAGACAATAATAAAGCTAAAGCACAACGTGTAATTATTAAAACAGGGAAAACACAAGGGGACTACATAGAAGTACTTTCTGGTTTGCTACACGGCAATGAAATTATTAATGAAGGCGCAAGAAGTGTTAAAGATGGACAAGAAGTGAAAATTCTTAAGGTTGAAAAAACAAACTCTGCCAACTAAAAATTTTAGAAAATGACCAAAAAAGAAAAAAAAGTACATAAAGAGTTTGGGTTATCGTCTTGGGCTATCAACAATAAAACAACAATGTATGTGTTAATTGCGGTAATATTTGTTCTTGGAACTGGAGCTTATTTTAGCATGCCCAGAGAAAACTTTCCAGAAATAAAAGAAACCAAAATTTACATTAGCTCTATCTATCCTGGGAATACTGCTGAAGACATTGAAAAACTAATTACCGATCCTATTGAGGATAAGTTAAAAACGGTAAGTAATGTGGTTGAAATAACCTCTACATCTCAGGAAGATTATTCCATGGTGGTTGTAGAATTTGATGAAAATATAAGCGTTGAAGCCGCCAAACAAAAAGTAAAAGATGAAGTTGATTCTGAAACATCTAGTGAAGATTGGCCAACATTTAATAATGCCAAAGTAGAACCAAATGTGTTTGATTTAAGTATGTCTGAAGAAATTCCAATACTTAACATTAACATCTCTGGAGATTACCCAGTAGATAAGTTGAAAGAGTTTGGTGAATATCTTGAAGACGAAATTGAAGGACTTCAAGAAATAAAGCAAGTAGATATTCGTGGTGCTCAAGACAAAGAAGTAGAAGTTGCTGTAGATATTTACAAAATGATGGCTGCTCAAGTAAGTTTTGACGATATCATTAACACGATTAACAGAGAAAACATGACCATGTCTGCAGGTAACTTAATTACAAGCGGACAACGCCGTACCATTAGGATTATAGGAGAAATTGAATCGCCTAAAGAATTGGAAAACTTTGTTGTAAAATCAGAGAAAGGAAGTTCCATTTATCTTAGAGATGTTGCAGAAGTAACCTTTAAAGATGAAGACAAAACCACATATGCAAGAGAATTTGGGGCTCCTGTTGTGATGCTCGATGTAAAAAAACGTGCTGGGAAAAATATGGTTGCAGCCGCAGAGCAAATTCAGATTATTGTACATAATGCCATCGCCAATGTATTCCCTCCAGATCTAAAAGTGACTATTGCGAATGACCAATCCTCAAAAACTATTGGTCAGGTTGATGATTTGGTAAACAACATCATTTTTGGGATTATTTTAGTAGTTACCGTATTAATGTTCTTTTTAGGCTTTAAAAACGCCTTATTTGTTGGGTTCGCCATCCCAATGTCTATGTTTATGTCTCTTATGATTTTAAATACTTTAGGCTATACTATGAATACCATGATTCTTTTTGGGCTAATTATGGGGCTTGGTATGCTAGTAGATAATGGTATTGTTGTGGTAGAAAATGTTTATCGTTTAATGAGTGAGGGTATGCCTCGTATTGAAGCCGCAAAAAAGGGAATAGGAGAAATCGCTTTTCCTATAATTATATCAACAGCAACCACAGTAGCAGCATTTATTCCTTTGGGGCTATGGCCAGGAGTTATGGGCCAATTTATGATATATTTCCCAGTAACGTTATCTGTCGTATTAGGATCATCATTATTTGTCGCTATTTTCTTTAACTCTGTTTTAGTTTCACAATTTATGACTACAGAAGATAAGAATATGCCTTTAAAGCGCATTGTAATCATCTCTTTGGTTGTTGCTACAATTGGATTTTTAATTTTGTTAATTGGAGGCGAATACAGAGCTATTGGAAGCATTATGATATTTACAGCAATTATGCTTTGGGTATATCGCTTGTTTTTACGAAAATGGGCAAATCACTTTCAAACAAAAACCCTTCCAAGATTAGAACGTTTTTATGAACGGATAATACGTGCATCTTTGAGCGGGAAAAAACCGATATTAATTTCTATTGGGACATTTGTTTTACTAATAATTGCATTTATTGGCTTTGGAGCATCAGTAGGTAGCCAACGTACTAAAATAGAATTCTTCCCAAGTAATATACCAAATCAAATTATTGTTTATATAGAATATCCTGAAGGTACCGATATTAAAAAAACCAATGCTATTACTAAAGACATTGAAGAGCGTGTTTATGATATTATTAATCAAGACTCTTATAAAGATGGGGATTATAATTTTCTAACCGAAAGTGCAGTCTCACAAGTAGGAGAAGGTGCAGGAAACCCACAAACTGATGGTGGTTCAGCAGCTGAAATGCCACATCGCGGAAAAATTACAGCTTCAATGCGTGAATTTAAATTGAGAAGAGGAGAAGACAGTAACGAACTTCTTAAAAAAATACAAGACGCGTTAAAAGATGTTTATCCTGGTGTTACGATTTCGGTTGAAAAAGATAATATGGGTCCTTCTGCAGGATACCCAGTCAATATAGAGTTAGAAGGAACTGATTATGCTGAATTAATTGCAACTGCTGAAAAAATGAAGGATTTTATCAATTCTAAAAATATTCAAGGAATTGAAGAGTTAAAAATAGATGTTAATAAATCTAAACCTTCAATGCAAGTACATGTGGATCGTAAAAAGGCAGGAGAACTCGGTGTTACAGCAGGACAAGTTGGGCAACAACTCCGTAATTCCATTTTTGGAGCTAAAGCAGGTATTTATAAAGAAGGTGGTGAAGATTATGATATTTATGTGCGCTTTAATGAAGAAAATAGATATAATACTAGTGCCATTTTTAATCAGAAAATCACGTTTAGAGATCAAGCCACAGGGAAAATTAAGGAAATTCCTGTGTCTGCCGTTGCTAAGCAAAATAACACTTCTGGTTTTAGTGCCATAAAACACAAAGACGTTAAGCGTGTAGTTACCTTATATTCTGCTTTAACTCCTGGAGGTAATGCTGCGGCTATTGTAGCTCAAATTCAAAACGATATGCAGAGTTTTACTGAAAAATCTGATGCTGTTAATATAAATTACACAGGAGAAATTAAAGAACAAAACAAACAAATGACCTTTCTAATGGGTGCCTTTTTCACAGGTTTAGGACTCATTTTCTTTATTTTAATTTTTCAGTTCAATTCCGTTTCAAAACCAGGAATAATAATGCTCGCTATTTTCCTGAGTCTTATTGGTGTTTTTGGAGGTATTGTTGCAACAGGAAGTTCATTTGTGATTATGATGACCATGATGGGAATTATTTCTCTCGCAGGTATTGTTGTAAATAATGGTGTCGTTCTTCTGGATTATACACAATTACTTATTGATAGAAAAAAGGTTGCGCGTAATCTAGATGACACTGCCTATTTGGAAAATGATGAATTATTAGAAGCTATTGTAACAGGTGGGAAAGCGCGTTTACGCCCAGTGTTGTTAACCGCAATCACTACGATTTTAGGATTAATACCATTAGCTACTGGGTTAAATATTAATTTCTTTACTCTATTTAGTAATTTTGACGCTAATATTTACGTTGGTGGAGATAATGTTATTTTCTGGGGGCCTTTAGCTTGGACCGTTATTTACGGTTTATTTATCGCAACTTTTTTAACGTTAATTGTCGTTCCTGTACTGTTCTATTTAGTAACTAGATTTAAGGTGTGGTTACGCCAAAAGACCTCTACTGAACTGGCAATTGAAAAGTAATAAATAATCTTTAAGTTATATCAGATATAAAAAAACTCCTCAACAAATGTTGAGGAGTTTTTTTATAATAGTTAACTTAATTTTTATTGATTTTCATCTCTCGGAATAGGTATTGTTGAAGGGACCATATCTCCAGGTCTATCGTTAGGCAATTCACTAAGTCTTCCAAATCGTCTCATGTCAACCCATCTATGACTTTCTCCAAATAAAGAATAGCGTCTTTGCGTTAACATTTCATCTTCTAATGCACTAGGTGTTAAGGCTCCTGCGTAATCAGGTAATCCAGCAGCATTTCTAACCACATTAAGAGCAGTTACAGCATCTGTTGGATTAGTAACCATATTAGCTTCTGCAAATAATAAAATCAACTCTTCATTTCTAATAATTGGTACATTATCTATAAGTGATTGATAAATCCAAACATCATGAGTACCAACTAAACCAGAGGCCTCTCTAGGCGTATCTCTTAGTACTACCTTATTAGTTCTTAAATCTCCAGCTTCAGCATCTGTTAAAAAACTTGAATGCGCTACTCTAACATTTGCTTCTTGATTTAGTGCTATAAAAAGAGGATTTGCTAAATCGGCCCCTGTTAAAGAAAAGGTATGGTATACACCCGTTTTCAGGTCTCCAGCCATATCCATAAAAGAGCTTCCTAAAGCAGCTAAAACAGCTGAATAATTACCTCTATAAGCTTCAACTCTTGCAGTTAACGCCTTATTAAATTGTAAAAAACCCACTGGAGTATCAAAACCTGCATACCCAGATGTTAAATTAAAAGGTAAGCTTGACCCTCCAGAAGCTAAATCGGTTGCTGCTTCTGAAAGAAGACTAGCTATTGCACTTAATGCTTCATCATATCCAACAAATGGCCCCAAATTATCAGTATCAGACACATCAATTCTAATCCCATTGGTATATTGGTTATTAGATACCATTAATAATTCATGTGCCTTTAAAGTATTCAATACTCCTCTGGTAGCAGCAATCTCGGCTGCTGAAAAGTCTGAAGTTGTGTTTGCTAATCCTGTCAAAGCTAAATTAATCTCTTTAATAGCTGAATATCTGGATCCCCATGCTTGAGTTGTGTAAAACGTTTGGTCGTCCATATTCCCTGTGACTACATCACCTTCAAAACGGGGATCGGAACTAGTGAAGTAATAATACTCTCTCCCTAAAATACTTTGTACATCTACCTGAGTATTTAAGCGAAATCTCATGTCTGATAATATACCAGAAATAGCTTGTGGCAATTCTCCTCTCGATAAATCTTCTGAAATTGAAGAAGTACTCGCTCCATTTAAACTTTCACCACCATCTAACGTACACGATGTAAACGCTAAAAAACCGATGGTTAAAATTATTATCTTAAATTTTATTGTAATTTTCATCTTTTCTGTGTTTAAATATTAAAATTGAACTGATAATTGGAACATATATCTTTTAGAAGATGGAAAAGGAGTTACCTCAACACCTGTCGATAAGCCATTCCCTCCAAAGTTAGAAACTTCAGGATCATAACTATTATAATCAAAAATATTGATTAGATTATGTCCAGAAAAACCTAATCTAACATTAGATACAGTACCATCAAACCAGTTCTTTAAGGTTTCTGATGGGATTGTATAAAACAATCCAACTTCTCTTAATCTTAAATAGGATGCATCCTCTACAAAAGGTCTAGCATTACCAGCAAAAAGACCATTGTTAATTCTAAAAGTTCCATTATTAATGTTAGGATCAAAATCAAAATCATCAAAATCGGCACTTGTGCCACCAAAATCTGATAACAGTTTTGTTAAATTAATATTATCCCCTCCCTTTTTCCAATGCCATAAAAATGATAATGTAAAATCCTTATATCTTAAAT
>CAYQME010000033.1:0-10345 GCA_964418645.1 uncultured Flavobacteriaceae bacterium | reverse complement strand
CCTCCCTTTTTCCAATGCCATAAAAATGATAATGTAAAATCCTTATATCTTAAATCATTCACAAAAGACATTTGAAAATCTGGTTCTGCATCTCCTAGTACACTTACTGGAGTTCCAGGTCCAGTTGTTCCTACAATTTGTGTTACACTTTTCCCTTCTTCAATTTGGAATTGCCCTAAACTATTTCCAAAACCTCCTAGATTAAAAGTAGGAACATTTAATTTAGTCATTTCAGATTCATTGGTATACCAACTTATATTAGAATTCCAGGAAAAATTATCAGAATCAAAAGCATTTATGTTTACACCTATCTCAACCCCTCTATTTTCAAGTTCACCAGCATTTACCCACTCTCTTCCAAAACCAGTTGAAGGTTCTATATTAGCTTGTAACAGTAAATCTTCTACTTTTTTCTTATAATATGTAAATTCTAGTGTAACACGGTTATTTAAAAATCCAGCATCAAAACCTATTTCAAATTCTTTTTGTCTTTCAGGAGAAATATTAGGATTTCCTCTTGTTGTAGGAACAATAATACCTACATTATTATCTATTAGCGTATTTCCTAAAATAGTAAACAAAGAACCAAATGCGGCAAATGTTCCTGCTTCTCCATAAGCTCCCCGAACTTTAAATCTGTTTACAGCATCACTACTTCCCCAAAAATCAAAATTACTTAAATTAACAGCTAGTGAGCCCTTAGGATAATAAAAGAATTCATTAATATCCCCATTATTGGTCGATTTATCACCTCTAACACCAATAGTTGCTATTAATTTATCTTGAAAATTAAACTCTTCTTGGGCAAAAAAACCAAAATCTTCTTGTTCTAATCTTGCTTGATTTGAATTTATATTTGCAGCTTGATCAACATTTGTTTCAGAGGCAATTAAGTCTGTAGCAGTAACACTAACTACATTTCGAGAAAATTGTTCATTAGTTACCCCTGCTTGAGTTGTAAAACTTAAACTATTGTCAGTTGTATAATTATGAACTAAAAAAGCAGAATAATTAGAATTAGTATTCGTTGTGGTGGTTATTGCAGATAACCCATTTACACCACCTTGGTCTGGTCTCATAAATTGTAACTCTTTAGGGAAAATCACTTTACTTGTAAACGTATAATGATCAACGCCTGCTTTAGCCGTAAACTTTAAGCTTTGATTATCGGTCCTTAATAAATTTATATCTAATGTCCCTCCAGTAATGAATCTAACTGTACGTTCATTATTTGTCATTAAATCTCGTGTTTGTAGCGGATTCGAAGCTCCATGTGGAGCATCTGGATAATTCCCGTTTGCATCAGGAAATAAATCATCCCAAGGACGCACCCCTGTTGCCAAAGCAACGCCTAGAGTTGTACCACTATTGTCATTATTAAAGAAGCCTCTATCAGCCGAAGAATTAATATAATTTGTGGTTAAAGAAAATTTAATATTATCTGTGAATTTATGATCTAAATTTAATCTAATAGACGATTTATCATACCCTGTTCTTTTAACAATGCCATCTTCTTGATTACGTGTAATCCCAGCAAAAAAAGTTGTCTTTTCATTACCTCCTGACATGCTAACCGTAGTATTAGAGATAAACCCTTTTTCTCCAAAGAGTTCTTTTTCATAATCAAACAACTTTCCTGCAGATTCTGCCGCAGTAAATAATGCACCATCTCCAAATTGACTTTCTGCTAACGATGACGTCCAATTACGTTGTCCTTGTAAATTTATAGCTTCATTCCAACCGTTAGATTGAGAAAAATTGATTACTGTTTCACCTTGTCGCCCCTTCTTTGTTGTAATAATAATTACACCCGCAGCTCCACGTGAGCCGTAAATGGCTGATGCAGATGCCCCTTTTAATATTGAAACACTCTCTATATCTTCAGGGTTAATATCTGCAATTCTATTTGTAGCATTATCTTGAGACGATGCATTACCTCCACCGGCTGCTGCAGAAACAGCATTTAAACCAGCTCCCGAAGTACTGCTATTGTCAATATAAACACCATCTATAATATACAATGGTTGAGAATTACCATTAATAGAAGTTATACCTCTTAACTTAACCGACAAGCCTCCTCCTGGAGAACCAGAGTTAGATGTCACTAAAGCACCGTTAAACTTACCAGCTAATGCTCCATCTAATGTTTGTGGAGGTGTTCGTCCTGCCAACTCATCCGCAGATACCGTAGCAACCGCATTTGCTGCATTAGTCCTCTTTACAGAAGTAGCTAGACCAGTAATCACAACTTCATCTAGTGTAACACCAGCTTGCATAGTCACATTAATAACTGTACTCGCAACAGTAACTTCTTGAGTATCGTACCCTACAAAAGAAAACACTAACACATCTCCATTACTGGCAGCAATGGAGTAATTTCCATCAAAATCCGTTACTGCCCCAGTAGTCGTTCCTTTAACAACTATAGTAACTCCGGGTAAAGGTAGAGACGAGTCATCAGTTACAGTTCCAGAAACTGTCTGAGCACTCATAAAATTTGAAATTCCAAAACAGAACCCCAAAAGGATTAAGTAGTTTTTTAACATAATTTATATTTTTTTTGATTTAAATGTGAATGTCATAAAAAAAAATAAGAAAACCAATTTATTTAACAAAATGATTGATTTAATAAGGTTTTCTTGAATATTCTTTATTAAAAATTAGAATTAAATTAATATTCTTTACAATATGTCTACAAATTCTATTATTTTCTTTACACCATAATAAATATTTGTGCAGTACTTTTTGATAAACTGTTCATCTACAGAAGGATTTACTTTAAATGCTTTCATTACTTCAACACCATCAAAGTCAACAAATGCTAATCTAAAAAATAGTTCTTTGTCTTTAAAATAAAAGTCTGAAGCAGGTAAAAGTGCAACGTTATATTTTTCAAGGATATAATTTGACAGTTCCTCACTTGTACTTATGCCAAGCGAATTAATCTTACTTTTAAATTTATTAAATCCTATCATCATATAAAATGCTCCTTGGGGAAGTGTGCAATCAATCCCGACTGCTGTTAATTTTGTAAATACAAAATTTGATACCCCTTTTAAAATTTGAGTACAGTTCTTAACATACATCTCAACATCTATATTCATTTTATAAGCCTCAATAGCTGCAAACTGAATTGGTGAAGACACTGCACTAAACGTTTCACTAAACAAAGAGCGATACGTGTTGTGTAAAAATTGTAATTCTTTGGGCAATGCCATAAACCCTAATCTATACCCTCCAGCTGAAAAGACTTTGCTCAACCCTCCGAAAACAATTGTTTTTTCTGGATAAAATGTTGACATACTTGGGGAGAAATTATCTTTAAAATTTATCTGGGAATAAATTTCATCTGAAAGCACAATAATATTATACTGTTTACAAACTTTTGCTAATTTATCAAGCTCATTAATTGAATAAACTACACCTGTAGGGTTATTAGGTGAGTTTAAAATTAATATCTTTTGTTCTTCAGGATTAGCTTCACAATACTCTTGTAAAGCACTTGCTTCTAACTTGAAGTTATGTTCCAAATGGGTTTTTAAAATTTCAAACTTCCCGTTTTTAGAATTAATTTGAGGACCATAACTCACCCAACTTCCTTTGGGTATTAAAAAAGTACCTTCTAAAATTAAAATAGTTTGATACAATAGCTCCTTGCTCCCAGGACCTATATAAACATATTCACTATTTACATCGATGTTTTGATATCTTTTTAAAAAACTTGTAATAGTCTTTCTTAAATCTTCTAATCCAATAGTTGCCAAGTAATGATTATTGGTTGCACTGTTTTTTAATGCCTCAACAATAGATTGATGTACAGGAAAAGGCGATTGACCAAAACCAAAATGAAAAACCGTCTCGTTTTTGTTCCGTAAAGCATTTACCTTTTGGTTTATGGCCAAAGTAGCAGAAGTTTTTAATTGTAAGATGTCCTGGTTTATTTTAATCTCTTCCATTTCTAATCAAAACAAAAAGCTCCATAAATTAATGGAGCTTTTTGTTAATAAATTAATAATTGTTTAATTAATTTTATATACAGCTCTTACAAATCCTACCCCTCCTAAATATCCAATAGGTGTTCTTCTTGGGTAAGGCATGCCTTGAGATAATCTAGTAGCAATTTCATTAGGATAAGTATCTAAAATATTGTTAGCTCCGAGAATTAATATTAATTGATCAGAGACTGGGTAACTTAATTCTAGGTCTAATATAGTTACAGCTCCAACTTCTTCACGATCACCTCTTTCATCGATAGTTTTCCCATATGAATTACTCCTTAACATTGCATTTAATTTTCCAAACTTACGATTTACAGTAACACTTGCTCTACTCTTTGGTAAATTATTTTCTATATTAAAAATTGTTCCGTCTGAAACTGGATTTTGACCATTAACTTGTGTTTGACCAAGCACTTTAGTTTTGTTATAATTATACGCTATACTTAAATTAGTATTATCATCTCTCCAAGTTAAAACAGCATCTAAACCAAAAGTTCTAGTA
The DNA here is from genome assembly GCA_964418645.1 of uncultured Flavobacteriaceae bacterium. Lineage (GTDB taxonomy): Bacteria > Bacteroidota > Bacteroidia > Flavobacteriales > Flavobacteriaceae > JAADHG01. The sequence continues at coordinate 5,845 of CAYQME010000033.1, read as the reverse complement.
TTTAGTGCATTTGTATAAAATGCCAATTCAGAAAAATTAGGATCTACAACCGGTAAGCTTCTAGACTTAATAATTCTCTTATCAACTTCTATTTGATACCAATCTAAAGAAAAAGTTAATGTGTTTGTAATTTTTGAAGCCAATCCAAATGTAAAGTTTTCAGATTCTTCAGGCACTAAAGCTTTCCCTCCTAGACTAACAGCTAATGGGTCTGTTGGGCTAACAGTACCTTCTTGTACTTGCTCTCCAGAAACACCATCAAAAGAAGTGGTAATAGTTACCACATTTGCTTGACCAGGTGTTGGTGCTCTAAATCCTGTTGAAAATGAACCCCTTAAAGTTAATTTATCTTCTAGCATTTTGTAGCGCGAAGCTATTTTAAAATTGTCTGTATTACCAAACTCTTTATAATCTTCATGCCTATAAGCAACTTGAAGTAAAAAGTCTTCATTAATATCCCATTCCGCATCAAGGTATGCTCCCCAACTTTTACCTTCAAAAGTACCAGCGTTTTCTCTTGAAGTACCTGCTAATCCGTTAGCTCCTATTGATGGTTCTGCATAATTTTCTCCAGTATCTGGATTAATTAAATTGGAAACTCCTCCCCAAGGTCCTTGAGCCCATGACTGGTAGTCTCCAACAAACATCGTATATCTTTCGTTTCTTGTTTGAAAACCACCTGATAGCACAAAATTATCAGACAATTCTTTAGACAAGTCTATATTAAAGTTTCTTTCGGCTTGCTTTAAATCTCCCGGCTGAAATACGGTTTGAGATAATGGTCCCCAAGATGGGTTTAATGTATTATTAAGCACATAATGAATTATATTATGTCCAAAACTTAAGCTAATATCATAATTAATATCGTCTCCAAAAGTACCTTTAATTCCAGTTATAGAACTAAAATCTGACATAAAACCTTCTAAACGTGGTGTAAAACCAGCCGGATATTCATCTCCCCAAGAAAAATTACCTTTAGATGGGTCATGAGGATCGTTTGGTACAGGTGTTAAAACACCTGACCTACCAGGAGAACGATAAAAGAAACTATAATTACCATAAGTATCGGCAAAATTACCATAGGAATAAAGCTTACTATTTTCACTTAAATCAAATCCAGCATTCCAAACAGAACGAAAACCACTACTTTCAGGTCTTCCCCAGTTCATTGCTGGTTCTTGAGCTCCGGGAACACCTATAGCAGATGCATGCTGAACACCTCTAGAAAGCTCTTGGTTAAAAGTATATTCTCCACTTATATTAATAAAACCTTTCTCGGTTATAGGTAAACCAAAGTTAATAGCTACTTTATAATCTGTTTCATTTTTACCAAAATTCTTTCCATACCATTTTCCCACTTGAGATTGAATTTCCAACCCTTCAGTATTGTCTCTTAAAATAAAATTCATTACTCCTGCAATTGCATCAGAACCATATTGTGCAGCGGCACCATCTCTTAAAACTTCAACATTCTTTAATGCAATACTTGGTATTTGACCTATATCTACAGCATGAGCTCCAACATTCATTGCTGCCCCAAAATGAGCAATTAATGAAGAACGGTGTCTACGTTTAGAGTTAACTAAAACTAATACTTCATCAGGTGGCAATCCTCTTAAAGATGTTGGCCTAACAAAGGCCGAACCATCTCCTGTTAATGGAGTCGCGGTATAAGAAGGTACTAAATTTCTAATAGTTTCTGTTAAATCTCCATTACCTTGTCTTTGAATTTCTACAATACCAAAATTATCTATTGGAACTGGAGATGATAATTTTGTTCTTGGTCTAGATCTGGTGCCCGTAATTACTACAGAATCTAAAGCAACGCCTGCCTGCATAGTTACATTTACCGCACTACCGCTAACTGTGACTTCTTGAGTATCGAAGCCTACATAAGAAAATACCAATACATCTCCATCACTCGCAGCAATAGAGAAGTTTCCTTCAAAATCAGATGTTGTTCCTGTAGAAGTTCCTTTAATAACAATTGAAACTCCAGGTAAAGGTTGAGATGTGTCATCTAAAACCGTGCCCGAAACTTCTTGGGCTCCAACAAAACTTGATGCTCCTAAAAAGAACATCAAAAGGATTAAGTAATTTTTTGTCATAATTATATTTTTTCGATTAAGCAACAAAAGTGCAAATAAAATATTGTTTTAACAATTTTTTAACAATAAAACTGAAAATTATATTGATTGATTCACAACTATTTAGTTAAGTTTTTAAGAATATTACATCTAAAATTATTCTTAAATTCTATTATTAATTATGCCAAATGATGGTATATCTTACTAAATTTGCAGTTCTAATATCAACTGTATGTATAGAAGTCATAATTGTGGTGAATTAAGAGCATCACATATAAACATTGAAGTTACTTTAGCTGGATGGGTTCAAAAAACGCGCGATAAAGGATTTATGATTTGGGTGGATCTTCGTGATCGATATGGTTTAACTCAACTTATTTTTGATGAAGAACGTTCTGGTAAAAATCTAATGAATCAAGCAAAAACACTTGGTCGTGAATTTGTTATCCAAATCAAAGGCTCTGTTATTGAGCGTGCTTCTAAAAATGCAAACATTACTACAGGAGATATTGAAATATTAGTTTCAGAGTTAATCATTCTTAATGAAGCTAAAACGCCTCCATTCACTATTGAAGACAACACAGATGGTGGCGAAGAGTTACGCATGCAATATCGCTATTTAGATATTAGACGAAATCCTGTAAAAAACAACTTAATTTTTAGGCACAAAGTAACTCAAGAAGTTAGAAACTACTTGTCTAATAAGGATTTTATTGAAGTTGAAACACCATACTTAATAAAATCAACACCAGAAGGTGCTCGTGATTTTGTGGTCCCCAGTAGAATGAATGAAGGTCAATTTTATGCTTTACCTCAAAGCCCACAGACGTTTAAGCAATTGCTTATGATTGGTGGAATGGATAAATACTTTCAAATTGTAAAATGTTTTAGAGACGAAGATTTACGAGCCGATAGGCAACCAGAATTTACCCAAATAGACTGTGAAATGGCGTTTGTAGAGCAAGAAGATATTTTAAATGTTTTTGAAGGGCTAACGCGTCATTTGCTTAAAGAAGTAAATGGAGTTGAAATCGACAAGTTTCCCAGAATGACTTTTGATGAAGCCATGAAAACCTATGGTAATGATAAGCCTGATATTCGCTTCGGAATGGAATTTGGTGAATTAAATGGTGTTACGCAACATAAAGATTTTAATGTCTTCAATCAAGCTGAATTAGTTGTTGGTATTGCTGTTCCAAATGGAAATACTTACTCAAGAAAAGATATTGATAAGTTGATTGATTGGGTTAGGCGACCACAAGTTGGTGCTTTAGGTATGGTATATTGTAGATATAATGATGATGGCACTTTTAAATCTTCCGTAGATAAATTTTACAATCAAGAAGATTTAGCAAAATGGGCCAAAATTACTGGAGCGAAAACTGGAGATTTAATTTGTGTGCTTTCTGGAGAAAAAAACAAAGTTAGAGCACAATTAAGCGCCTTACGCATGGAGCTAGCAGAACGCTTAGGCTTAAGAGACCCTAAAGTATTTGCACCACTTTGGGTCATTGATTTCCCATTATTGGAATTAGATGAAGAAACCGGGCATTATCATGCGATGCACCATCCGTTTACTTCGCCTAAACTTGGACAATTAGAATTATTGGATTCAAATCCTGGAGACATAAAAGCTAATGCTTACGATTTGGTTTTAAATGGTAATGAAATTGGAGGTGGATCCATTAGAATTCACGATAAAGAAACCCAAGCCATTATGCTGAAGCACTTAGGCTTTTCTGAAGAAGAAGCGAAAGCTCAATTTGGGTTTTTAATGGATGCTTTTGAGTATGGTGCTCCGCCACATGGTGGATTAGCTTTTGGACTCGATAGATTGGTTGCTATTTTAGGTGGACAAGAAACCATTAGGGATTTTATCGCCTTTCCTAAAAACAATTCTGGAAGAGATGTAATGATTGACGCACCTGCTCCTATTGATAATGAGCAATTAAATGAATTGCATTTAAAAATTGATTTATAATTTTAAAACATGCGTAAAAAATTAAATGAATTATCTGCTACTGCAATTTGCGGTAACGACATAAGTTCCTCTGTTTTATATGTGTCCGCCTTATCTATTGCATTCTCTGGACAATACGCTTGGATTACTTTATTGATAGTTTCGCTAGTCTTATTTTTATTCAGAAAAATTTATGGTGAAGTTGTAGGCGCCTTACCTTTAAATGGTGGCGCCTATAATGCGTTATTAAACACAACAAGTAAATTTACGGCCTCCTTTGCTGCTACTTTAACGCTGCTTTCTTATATGGCTACTGCTGTGATATCTGCTAATGAAGCCATTCATTACATACAGCACTTAATTCCAGCAATGCCCATAATTCTTGCAACCATTGTCCTATTAGGTATTTTTGCGTTGCTTACCATTGGTGGTATTACAGAATCTGCTAAAGTAGCAATTGGTATTTTTTTATTTCACCTCAGTTCTTTATTTATATTAAGTGGATTTATTGTTTACTTTTTTTTGACTAATGGCATTGCCTTATTTTTTCAGAATTGGGAACTTCCCTCAACAGGAGGTAGTGTTGCTTCTGCTATATTTTTTGGTTTTGCAGTGTCCATGTTAGGGGTTTCAGGGTTTGAAAGTTCCGCTAATTTTGTTGAAGAACAAAAAAAAGGCGTGTTCCCAAAAACACTTAAAAACATGTGGATTGTTGTAAGTGTAATTAATCCTTTAATGGCGATTTTTGCTTTAGCATTATTTTCAATCCCTGTTTTGCAAAGCGACAGTTTTCAAAATACTTTACTCGTTGAAATGGCATCTCATGTTGGTGGGAATTGGATGGCGATTTTAATATCAATTGATGCTTTTTTAGTTTTAAGCGGAGCCGTATTAACAAGCTTTGTAGGTGTTTCAGGATTACTTGAACGTATGACTTTAGATAGAATCTTACCTCAATTTTTCTTAAAGAAAAATGCTAGAAGAAGTTCTTATAGGATTATTATTATGTTTTTATTTTTAACCATTTCTGTCTTGTTAATTACCCATGGAAATGTAAAAATTCTAGCAGGTGTTTATACGATTTCATTCTTATCAGTTATGGCATTATTTGGAATTGGAAACATCTTATTAAAAGTTAAAAGAGATAGACTCCCTAGACCTGAAAAAGCAAAATGGTCAGTTGTTTTATTTGGTATTATTGCTGTTCTTATTGCTTTAACCGCGAATATATTAATAGAGCCCAAAGATAATTCGCCTAGTAATTTGTCTATTTTTCTTGATTATTTTATTCCAGCAATCATTTTTGTGGTAATCATGTTAAATAGAACATTACTATTAAAAATTTTATTGAAAGTTATACATTCACTTTTTGATCCTGTACGAAGTATTGTGCTTAAAACTGATAAAAAAATACTTTCAATAATTAACAATATAAATTCTCAAGTGTTTGTCTTTTTTACAAAAGGAGATAATATTGCTTCATTAAACAAAGTAATGCTTTACATTATTAAAAATGAACACACTAGAAAAATTAAAATTGTTCTAGTGCAAAATGAAGGAAACGTTGTTCCAAAAAATTTAAAAAAAGATATTGATTTTTTAGATAGAGAATATCCTGAAATTAATATAGAATTTATTCTTGAAAAAGGCACCTTTAGTCCCTCATTAATTAAAATTTTATCAAAAAGATGGAATATCCCTATTAATTTTATGTTTATTGGTTCACCAAGTGATAAATTTCCTTATAAAATAGAAGAACTTGGAGGCGTAAGACTAATAATTTAACTCATGCACCAAT
>CAYQME010000032.1:0-27241 GCA_964418645.1 uncultured Flavobacteriaceae bacterium | reverse complement strand
TTTAAGCTATTGCATACAACGCTCAAATAAAGTCGATGCATAGCCAAAATCAGAATATGCATTGTTGTTAGCATTTTTAGTGATTTCATTAAGCGTTACATCATAAGTATGATTAAACGAAGCACGCCTAGCGTAAATAGGGTCCTTAAAAGGAACAGTTTTTAATGTCATAAGAATTAGGTTAAGTTAAAAATGGATTAGTTTTTCGTTAGCCTCATAATCAGGGGGTTCAGGTTTGAGCCCATGTGGGACCACCTTTAAAATCAAGCCTTACAGAAATGTAAGGTTTTTTTATACCCTTTTTATAATTATATATTACATAAATAAGAATATTTGAGCCGCCATAATTGAGGCTCAAATAAATAAAACTTTAAAATGTTTTGTAGAAAGAGAGTTAATACTTTATTTTCGTGCAATAAAGGGATAAAGAAAGAGTTTTCTTATAATGAGAGAATTTTTTAAAATAACTTAAGTAACTGTGTCAATTTCTGAAAGGAACGTGCATTTTGTCGATGCTTTTTGTGTTTCAAAGATGATTTATGTGTCAATTATTTTGATAACTGGCTTTTTTTCATACTTTTACGTTAAAATAACACCAAAAACAAAATGACATTTGCCCCAATATTATTTGTTTTTACTAACGCTGTGTTTTTAACACAGGGACCACCACCTCCAGCGCCTCCACCGCCTCCGGGGCTTCCTATTGATGGAGCGGTTATTTTAGTTTTAGTTTTAGGGATTTTATACGGCGTTTCTAAAAAGACTAAGCCTCTTAAAGTTAAACAAAAACATTAAGATTTTTATTTTTCCTGCAATCTAGCAACATATTTACCTATAACATCGAATTCTAAATTTACCAAGGTTCCTTTTTCAAAAGAATTGAAATTTGTATGCAGGTAAGTGTATGGAATAATAGCAACACTAAACGTGTTTTTCTTCGAATTAACAACGGTCAAGCTTACCCCATTTATTGTTATCGAGCCTTTTTCAATAGTAATGTTTCTTAAGGTATCATCATATTCAAAAGTGTATAACCAACTACCATTTTTATCTTCTACATTAATGCAGATGCCGATTTGATCTACATGACCTTGGACTATATGGCCGTCAAGCCGATCGCCAAGTTTTAGTGATCTTTCTAAATTAACAGTATCATTAATTTTAAGACTGCTAAGATTGGTTTTATCTAAGGTTTCTTTAATTGCAGTTACCGTATAACGTTCCATTTTTAAATCGACAACCGTTAAACAAATACCATTATGAGAAACACTTTGATCAATTTGTAACTCAGGAGTTAGTTCGCTCTTAAGAGTGATATGTAGATTATCTAAATCTTTTTTTAAATGTTTTACTACACCCAAATCTTCAATAATTCCCGTAAACATGATATGGTTTATTTAGTTAAATTTGCATTATCAAAATTACAAACAAAACGTATCATTTTTTAATGAAAAAAGAAGAAAAAATTAAAGTTGGTATTTCTATTGGAGATCTTAATGGAATAGGAGGAGAAATAATTCTGAAAACATTTGAAGACCATAGAATTCTTGATTTTTGCACCCCAATAATTTATGCGTCAATAAAATCACTTTCGTTTTTAAAAAACCACTTCAAAAGTGGGATTAGCTTAAATAGTATTCAAAAATCAGAAAAGGCATTACATGGAAAAGTAAATGTTATTAACGTTTGGAATGATAATGTAGACATAAATTTTGGTAAAGAAGACTTAAAAATTGGCCAATATGCTATTAAATCTTTCACGGCCGCGACAAAAGATTTAAAAAACAAGAGTATTGATATATTAGTGACAGCGCCAATTAATAAACACAATATTCAGTCCGAAACATTTAATTTTCCAGGACATACAGATTATTTAGCCAAAGAACTAAAAGGGAACTGCCTTATGTTTATGGTAACAGAAACATTAAAGGTAGGATTACTTACAGACCATGTGCCTGTAAAAGATATTGCATCCAAGATATCAAAAGAATTAATCACATTAAAAATCGACACTATTTATAACACTTTAATAAAGGACTTTGGAATTAGAAGGCCTAAAGTTGCAGTTTTAGGAATCAATCCACATACTGGAGATAATGGCATTATTGGAGAAGAAGACGATTTGGTTTTGAGACCGACTCTAAAAGAAATTAGAGATACTGGTAAGCTGGTTTTTGGACCTTATGCTGCCGATAGTTTTTTTGGGTCAAACAATTACAAAAGTTTTAATGCCATTGTTGCTTCATATCACGATCAAGGGCTTATTCCTTTTAAGACATTATCTTTCGGACAAGGGGTTAATTTCACAGCAGGATTAGACAGGGTTAGAACATCTCCAGATCATGGGACGGCCTATGAAATAGCTGGGAAAGGTGTAGCAGACGCGAGCTCTTTTAAAGAGGCGTTATATACTGGGATTCAAATTTTTAAAAACAGAATCGCATTTGAAAAATTAAACACCAATCCTTTGAAAAAACAAACACAAAGGTTATAAACAAATTTTTGTTTATAACCTTAATTAGCTAAATAAAATTTTATATATTTGCACGCTCGAAATAAATGTGGTGATGAAGTTATTGAAAGACTTTACAATTCAATTTGTAGGATTAAAACAAGGAGAGCATTGTTTTGAATATAAGATAAATAAAAAGTTCTTTGAACATTTTGAGTATGACGAGTTTAATGATGTTAAATTAGCTGTTACGGTTGTTTTAAATAAAAAAGCAACATTATTAGAATTACAGTTTGAAGTATCAGGAACAGTTAATGTAAATTGTGATTTAACTAACGAGCCATTTAATCAACAAATTAATAGTGATTTTAATTTAGTGGTTAAGTTCGGGGAAGTGTTTAATGATGAAAATGAGGACATATTAATTTTACCATATGCTGAGTATGAAATTAATGTTGCGCAATATATTTATGAGTTAATTGTGCTATCGGTGCCTTTTAAAAAAGTACACCCAGGAGTGAAAGACGGAACATTAAATTCAGACATACTTGATAAGTTAGAAGAATTGACCCCGAAAGGGTTAGAAGATAAAGATGAAAACGACGACATTGATCCTCGTTGGAACACATTAAAGAAATTATTAACGGATAAATAATATAAAACATGGCACATCCTAAAAGAAAAATCTCAAAAACCAGAAGAGATAAGAGAAGAACACATTATAAAGCAACTGTACCGCAAATTGCAACGTGTCCAACAACAGGAGAAGTACACTTATACCATAGAGCTCACTGGCACGAAGGAAAGCTTTATTATAGAGGGCAAGTGTTAGTTGACAATTCTCAAGCTGAAGATAATTTAGCATAAATATTTTGCACGCATATATAAAGCGCTCACTTGTGAGCGCTTTTTTTATGATATATTTTTATAAAAAGCAAAAACAACCTATTTTGCAACATATTTGATCAAAAAACAGTATTTTCATCAAGTTTTTGACTTATTTATGTCATTTTTGATGATTTTTTGTTCAAACTAAAACTAAACTATGAGTAAAATCACAGCAGCAATTACAGCTGTTGGCGCGTATGTGCCTGATTATGTGTTAACCAACCAAATTTTGGAAACAATGGTAGACACAAATGATGAATGGATTACCTCAAGAACAGGAATAAAGGAACGTAGAATTCTTAAGGAAGATGGCAAAGGAACTTCATTTTTAGCTGTTAATGCTGCACAAGATTTAATTAACAAACGCGGAATAGATCCTAAAGACATAGAACTTGTTATTGTTGCAACAGCAACGCCCGATATGAAAGCAGCTTCAACAGCAGCGTTTACAGCAACTCAAATAGGAGCAGTTAATGCTTTTTCATTCGATCTAGAAGCGGCTTGTTCAAGCTTTTTGTTTGGAATGTCAACTGCTGCTAAATACATTGAATCTGGGCGATATAAAAATGTGCTTTTAATAGGAGCAGATAAAAACTCTTCATTTATTAATTATGAAGATCGAGCAACATGCATCATATTTGGAGATGGTGCTGGTGCTGTTTTATTTGAGCCCAATCATGAAGATCTAGGATTACAAGACGAATACCTTAGAAGTGATGGTTCGGGGAGAGAGTTTTTACAAGCAACTTATGGAGGCTCATTGTATCCAATAACTAAAGAAGCTCTTGATAAAAGACAACAGTACGTTTTTCAAGACGGAAAAACAGTATTTAAAAACGCGGTATCTAATATGGCAGATGTTGTTCTAAAAATTTTAGAACGCAATAATCTTACAAATGAGAATATTTCATGGTTAACAGCACACCAAGCAAATAAACGTATTGTTGATGCTACAGCCAAAAGAGTAAATCTAGAAAAAGAAAAAGTAATGATGAATATTGAGAAGTATGGTAACACAACCTCAGCGACACTTCCTTTACTTTTGTACGATTACGAATCCCGACTTAAAAAAGGGGACAATATTATATTTGCTACCTTTGGCGGTGGATTTACTTGGGGTTCCATTTATTTAAAATGGGCGTATAATTCTTAACAAACTAATTAAACTAAAATAGCTAAATTATGGATTTAAAAGAAATTCAAAACTTAATCAAATTTGTGGCAAAATCTGGCGCAACTGAGGTTAAACTTGAAATGGACGATGTAAAAATTACTATTAAAACTGGGTCTGATTCTGAAACAGCGATAGTGCAACAAGTTCCAGTTGCAGTTCAAACAACACCGACACCGATCCTTAAGACAATAGAAGCGCAACCACCATCTACAACTACACCGATCACGCCGGTAACTTCAATCGAGGATGATTCAAAATATATAACTATAAAATCACCAATTATTGGTACTTTTTATAGAAAACCAGCGCCAGACAAACCATTATTTGTTGAAGTAGGGCAAACTATTTCTGAGGGAGATGTACTTTGTGTTATTGAAGCAATGAAACTTTTCAATGAAATTGAATCGGAAATTTCTGGTAAAATTGTAAAAGTTCTAGTGGATGATGCTTCACCGGTAGAATTCGATCAACCGTTATTTTTAGTAGATCCATCATAACAATTAAAAATTCCTAGACTCAAATCTCAAAATCTAATATTTGATGTTTGGAGATTGGAATTTGAAATTTTTAAAACATAAGTCATGTTTAAAAAAATATTAATCGCCAATCGTGGCGAAATAGCATTACGCATTATTAGAACCTGTAGAGAAATGGGTATAAAATCGGTAGCAGTTTATTCAACAGCTGACGAGGAAAGCCTTCATGTTAAGTTTGCCGATGAAGCTGTTTGTATTGGGCCAGCGCCTAGTCATGATTCATATTTAAAAATGTCAAATATTATTGCTGCTGCCGAAATTACAAATGCAGATGCCATACACCCAGGATATGGGTTCTTATCAGAAAACGCAAAATTTTCTAAAATTTGTAGTGAACACAATATCAAATTCATTGGAGCTTCTCCAGAAATGATTGATAGGATGGGAGATAAGGCAAACGCGAAAGAAACAATGAGAGCAGCTAGAGTACCTTGTGTTCCAGGGAGTGAAGGAGTTATTGAAACATTTGAAGAGTGTGAAACAACCGCAGAAGAAACAGGCTACCCAGTGATGCTTAAAGCATCTGCAGGTGGTGGTGGTAAAGGGATGCGAGCCGTTTGGAAGCCAAAAGACTTAAAAGATGCTTGGGATTCAGCGAGACAAGAATCAAAAGCCGCTTTCGGAAATGATGATATGTATATGGAGAAGCTTATTGAGGAGCCTAGACATATCGAAATCCAAATTGTTGGAGACTCAACAGGAAAAGCTTGTCATTTATCAGAAAGAGATTGCTCAGTACAACGACGTCACCAAAAATTAACAGAAGAAGTTCCTTCTCCTTTTATGACTAATGCTTTGCGTAAAAAAATGGGAGAAGCAGCAGTTTTAGCTTCTGAGTATATTAAATATGAAGGCGCAGGAACTGTTGAGTTTTTAGTAGATAAGCATCGAAATTTCTACTTTATGGAAATGAATACACGTATTCAAGTGGAGCATCCAATAACAGAGCAGGTCATTGGAATTGATTTAATTCGTGAACAAATTTTAGTTGCAGCAAGCGTGCCAATTTCTGGTAAAAATTACACACCTAAAATGCATGCCATAGAATGCAGAATTAATGCTGAAGACCCATATAACGATTTTAGACCTTCACCAGGAAAAATAACAACGTTACATTCTCCCGGAGGCCATGGTGTACGATTGGATACTCATGTTTATGCAGGATATACAATCCCACCTAATTATGATTCTATGATAGCAAAATTAATCACTACTGCCCAAACGCGCGAAGAGGCTATAAATAAAATGAAACGTGCTTTAGACGAGTTTGTTATAGAAGGAATTAAAACAACAATACCATTTCATAGGCAGTTAATGAATGATCCAGATTATATTTCTGGAAATTACACTACCAAGTTTATGGAAGACTTTGTTATGGATAAAAAATATGTTGATTAAAAATATAAACTCCGAAATTTTTTTCGGAGTTTTTTATGAAGTTCTTTTTAATAAGTACATTTATACCATGCTACTAAGAAGAGTTTTAAAAATAAATCAAATGCCTTGGATATTAATTCCAGGGTTATAACTTTCCTCGCCCCCTTCTTTTTTAATTTTCTTTTTAACTTTTAAATTATTTCAATGAACAATATTATTGTATTAGGCGCGGGTATGGTAGGTAGCGCGATTGCTATAGATATGGTTAGTAGTCACAAAGTCACTTTAACAGACATTAACCAAACAACCCTTAACAACGTAAAACTAAAGTGTAATACTTTAGATATTTTGCAATTAAATGTTACTAACAAGGAAAAACTTCAAACAACAATTAAAAACTACGATCTAGTAATTTGTGCAGTTCCTGGATTTTTAGGATTTCAAACATTAAAAACAATTATTGAAGCTAAAAAGAATGTTGTAGATATATCATTTTTTCCAGAGAACGCTTTGGAATTACATGACCTAGCTAAAGAAAAAGGAATTACGGCTATAGTAGATTGTGGTGTAGCTCCAGGAATGGATAATATCATATTAGGCTACTATAACGAAAAAATGAAGCTAACAGATTTTGAATGTTTGGTTGGAGGACTTCCTAAGGTAAAAAAATGGCCATTCTATTATAAAGCCCCTTTTTCTCCAGTTGATGTGATTGAAGAATATACAAGACCAGCGCGTTATGTTGAACATGGAGAAGTGATTACAAGGGAAGCCTTGACAGATTGTGAATATTTAGATTTTGACATTTTAGGAACTTTAGAGTCTTTTAATTCGGACGGTTTACGTTCAATAATTTACACAATGTCTCATATTCCTAATATGAAGGAAAAAACGCTACGTTATCCAGGGCATGTTGAATATATAAAAGTGTTGAAAGAAAGTGGTTTTTTCAGCAAAGAAACAATTGATTTAAATGGGATTAAAGTTTCACCATTAGATTTCACTAGCAAAGTATTATTTAATGAATGGAAATTAGGAAAAACGGAAGAAGAATTAACAGTTATGCGCATAATGGTTAAAGGTGAAAATGCAAACGGAAAGATTGAAGAAATAGTTTATAATTTATATGACGAATATTGCCAAGAAACCAAAACAACATCTATGTCTCGTACAACGGGTTATACAGCAACAGCTGCTTCAAATTTATTCCTAGAAGGAGTATTTAATGAAAAAGGAGTGTTTCCCCCAGAATTAGTTGGTAAACATGAAGCCTGCTTTAATTATTTTATCAAGTATTTAGAAGAAAGAAACATATTTTATAAAAGAACATCAAGGATAATAGAATCTTAAATAATGACCCGAAAGGAAAGACTATATATACAATGCAAAACATTTATAGACAATAGGCTAAAAACCCTTCAAAATGCTATTAACGAAATTAAAAAGGCTTTGCTTTTTGAAACAAAAAGTACGGCTGGAGATAAACACGAAACAGGAAGGGCAATGTTACAGTTAGAGCGAGAAAAGCTAGGACAACAATTGGACGAAATGCAAAAAACTAAAGACCTCTTAGCCAGAATAGACCCCAAAAAAGTTTCTGATATTATTTGCTTGGGTTCATTAGTTTATACAGAACAGTTAAATTATTTTATTAGCATTAGCGCAGGCGAGCTAATAGATAATAATAACAAGTTTTATGCTATTTCACCAAATACACCCATTGCTAAATTATTACTATCAAAATGTAAAGGAGATGTCATTGAATTTAGAGGAGAGAAAAGTATAATAATAAACATTGTTTAATTTACAGAACTCTATTCATATAAATAAGCACAAAAAGCCGGTTATTATATAACCAGCTTTTTTTAAGTGTTATATTATTAATTTATTCCTTAATAAATTTTTGAGTGGTTATTAATCCATCAACCATAATCCGCAAAAAGTAGTTTCCAGTACTTAGCATTGAAACATCTATTGTTTTTGACGAAAGTTTACTGTTTAAAACACGTTTCCCTGACAAATCGAAAACAGTGTAGATGGCATTTTCTAAATTGTAAGTTGTATTTATATTAAGCAATCCATTAGTAGGATTGGGATATAATATTAAATCTTCTGTTAATGTAGATTGTAAGCTCAATGTAGAACCCTCAACGATAGTTATAGATTGATTAATACTAGGGTTGTTTACAATATCTACAGCGCCAGAGGGCCAATATATGGTAATAGAATTAATGGTTGTATCTGAACCTAAACCAAAATGAGACGTAAGACTACCCATAAATCGAAAACCTTCACCACTTCTAACATCTCTAATCTGAGGAGTGGAAAAACTTGGGCTAGAAACTTCTATTCTAGCACCTATACCATTTTTATTACTTTGTACACCTACAGTATTAATTTTAATCCAGTTATTTGCGTTTCCGTCATTGTAATAGAGCTTGGAGCTATAGACATCTAAAAAGCCATCATTGTTTAAATCTCCAACGCATCCATGTGGAGGCATTCCTGCAGTATATGCCGTAAAAGACATATTTAGAGTTCCGTCATTTAATAAAATATTGCCATTTGAAAATATATCAATATATCCATCATTATTAAAATCGCCTGTAACATTATCAATGCCAGTATAAGTAAATGCAGATATTCCCGTTGATGCCGTAATATCTGTGAACGTTCCATCATTATTGTTACGCATCATTTTGTGTGAAGTTCCATTATAACCACCAACAAAACAATCCATATCGCCATCGTTATCATAATCTCCCCAAGCAGCAGACCAAGTTTGTATAGGATCTGCTAATCCCGAAGCTATACCAACTTCGGTAAATGAACTATTCCCATTATTTCGAAACAATTGATTAGTTCTTCGCGCATTACTACCACCACATTTTGCCATAAACATGTCAATATCTCTATCATTATCATAATCTATCCAAATAGAACCATAATTTCCACCAGAAGGATAAATCCCTAACCCTTCAGGCACACCGTTAGAATCTGTTCCTTGATAAAATGTTAAATTATTATTACTATCATTAATATAATATACATTAGGTGCAACATCATGGCAAACAAATACATCAAGGTGACCATCATTATTTATATCTACAAAATTTGTTCGTTGGGTAAAAATTCCACTTGTTGCTGTATCAACGGTGTAGCTTGTTCCATTATTTTCAGCTCTTATTATGTTTGTACCTGAGCCACTTCCAAAAACTAAATCATTATATCCATCATTGTTAATGTCACCAGCCGCCAGACTCCAAGAAGCAGCATAAGGTGCAGAAACAATATAATCATTACTTACAAAACCGCCCACTGCAAGTTGGCTTTGGATATTTACATCAAATACATTATATGGAGTATCAGGCGCAGGAGGAGTTACTGTTCGCGTAACTATGGATACAATATCATCTAAAAAATCATTATCCATATCAACTACAGCACGAAAAGTACCGCCTGTATTAAGTGTTTGGCTAGAAAACCCAACAGGTGCTAAAACGGTTTCAGTTAACTCAAAGCTAAACCCTAAATCACCACCAAAAGCTAACCAATAATTATCCCATGCAATATAATATGTTTGTCCCGCAACAGCAGTAAAAGATGTGGTGGATAAGCGACTATTAAAATTAGCTCCAGCGCCAACATCATCACTATTTGCAATGCAACTTAATGACCCGCATGTTCCATCATAAACATGCAATCTGGTGTCACTACCATCATTGCCTGCAATATCTGAAGAAATAGTTACTAAATAGTCACTTGAAGGGGTGTACATAAACCACTCTCCGTTGGTAGCTACACCATTTGAGGTACAAATGGAGGTAGGAGCTGTTCCATCAAATAATGTTATTGAAAATGTTCCTGCGGCGTCTATATGTAGTGACGCGTTTGTAGCTTCAGCACAAGAATTTGAACTTGTTTGAGCATAGAGCACTACTGAAGCTAAGTAAAATGTTAAAAAAAGTAATTTATTTTTCATAATGATTTGGTTAATAAGGTAAAATTATTTATTGACACTTTTTTTCTAATGAATTAATCCATTCTTTAATTAATTCCACACCTTCTTTATGTTGAAGTGTTCGACCTATTATTGGCATTTTAACCTCGTCTAGCGTAGAACTAATTCTAAAAAGCATTGCTGATTTTGAAGCTTCACCAGGAGCTACAATTTGAGTTATTGATTCATCTACATCAAAACTAGGATTAACACAAACACCCATATTACTAATATCTTCGGTTTTGTTAAAAGCAAATCGTAATGGCGCATATTCACAGTATCCTTTATCTGAATGACAATGTGCACAATTAATATCTAAATAGGATCTCACCCTCATGTCTAATGGCTGCGATGTGTCTGCCCAATTTATGGTTGATTTTATGTTAGAGGGATAATTATTATCTAAATATCCAAATTCAGCCCATTTATCAAGCTGATTTTTTATGCCATCTTTAAAAGGAATGTTATGATTTAAATTTTGAGGTTTTGGACCTATTGGCAGTATTTCATCGTACTTATTATGACAAGTAAAGCACTCATCATAAGTTGGTATTTTATAGTTTACGGTTCTAGCTTCATTATTCTCGAGCCAAGTAACACCAATAAAACTTCCTTCAGTAGTAAAAGAAGCTTCGGTTTGATCTTCATTCCACTTGTAATTTGCCATTATCCATTCGCCTTCTTTTTTAATCAATAATCGTGTTTCAATCATTTTAGTGTTATTATTTGGCAACACATTTTCAAAGTAGTGTGTGGTAATTAAAACCGCTCCTTCAGGAAAATTGAAAACACTATAGTCATTAACATAATTAGCTTTAGAGTTTTTTGGCATCCAAACAAATGTTTTTGCTTTGGCATAATCAATAAATAAGCCGCTTACAATCTTGTAAGGCAAAACACCATAAACAGGTTTTAAGTCAGTCATATTCCCATCAAAAAAGTTATATTCTGACAATGTTTGATATGGCACACTGTTGAGGTCTAAACTAACAGGTGTTATTTGTGTAGGCTCAATAGTTAAGTAATTATCATCTTGCTTACAAGAAGACATTATAATAATAGACATCAAAAGCCCCAACAAACTGGCGTAATTTTTTGTCATTTATAGAAAATTTGGATAGCTAATGTAATTAAAAGCTAAAAGCTCTAGTAATTAATTAGTTATACTGCAAAAATTTCCATATGAGATGTTTAAAAGCAGATTTTCTCTTTAAAAAGCACGTTAAACTCACAACAAATCATTGGTATACAAATATTCCGCAATTTGAACAGCATTTGTTGCAGCCCCTTTTCTGAGATTATCACTAACAATCCACATATTTAGTGTGTTTAGCTGGGAGTTATCACGTCTAATCCTGCCTACAAAAACAGCATCTTTACCATGTGCATAAATAGGCATTGGATACAGATTAATATCAGGATTATCTTGAAGCGTAATCCCATGGGTTTTGTTTAAAAGGGCTCTAATTTCTGTAATTTCAAAATTAGTTTCAAATTCAACATTTACAGACTCACTATGACCACCAGAAGTTGGTATTCTAACTGCAGTAGCAGTTACTGCAATGGTTTTATCGTCAAGGATTTTTTGAGTTTCATGAACCAGTTTCATCTCTTCTTTTGTATATCCATTGTCCTCAAAAACATCACAGTGTGGTAAAGCATTTTTATGTATTGGGTATGGGTAAGCCATTTCTCCTTTAATTCCAGCAAGTTCATTCTCAAGCTGCTTTACTGCTTTAACTCCAGTTCCTGAAATTGACTGATAAGTTGAAACGACAAGACGTTTAATTTTATAAGCTCTATGTAGCGGCGCCAATGCCATAACCATTTGAATGGTTGAACAGTTAGGGTTTGCTATAATTTTATCATTTTTAGTGAGTTGCAAAGCGTTGATTTCAGGCACCACTAATTTTTTATCTAAATCCATTCGCCACGCCGAAGAATTATCAATGACTGTAGTTCCTACTTCAGCAAATTTTGGCGCCCATTCTAAAGAAGTATTACCTCCAGCAGAAAACAACGCAACATCTGGCTTCATAGATAACGCATCATTTAAACTCACAATTTTATAGGGTTTCCCCTTATAATCAATGGTTTTTCCTATACTTCTCTCTGAAGCCACAGGAATTAATTTTGTTATAGGAAAATTACGTTCTTCAAGAACATTTAACATCACATTGCCTACCATTCCGGTAGCACCAACAACGGCTACTATCATTTTGATAAAAATTTAAAAGGCAAAATTAACTATTAATTCATTTTAAAGGCATAATAATAATGTAAAAAACCCCACACTTTTTAGAAAATATGGGATTTTATCAGTTTAACCTTAAGAAATATTTATTTCTTCAATAAATCTCTAATTTCGGTAAGTAAATCTTCTTGTGTTGGTCCTGCGGGAGGTGCTTCAGGAGCTGGTTCTTCTTTCTTTTTCATTTTGTTAACACCTTTAATAACCATAAACATTACAAAAGCAACAATAATGAAGTCGATAAGATTAGTGAGGAAATCGCCCCACAAAATAGCAACTTCTCCTGCAGTTTTTCCGGCTTCATCTAAAAGCCCTTCTTTAATAATCCATTTTTGATCTTTGAAATCTGATTTAAAAATCAAACCAATTATAGGAGAGACAATTCCTCCTGTAAATGATGATACCACTTTATTGAAAGCAGCACCCATAACAAATGCTACGGCAATGTCAACTAAGTTGCCTTTCATAGCAAACTCTTTAAATTCTTTTAGCATAATCTAAGATATTAGTTAGTAGGTCTCTAAAATAACTAAAAAACTTAAATGTTAAAAAAACTTAAAGAATTATTTTATGATGTTACGTTTAATTCGCTTAGAAATTGAGGTAATTATTTCGTAGGAGATGGTATTTGTTGTCGATGCAAAATCTTCTGCGGTGGTAGTTTTGTCAAAAATAATCACTTCATCACCCTCTTTACAATCTATGTTTGTAATATCTACCATAATCATATCCATACACACATTACCAATAATAAACGCTTTTTGGTTATTGATGATTACAAACCCATTACCATTACCATATTGTCTGCTAATACCGTCCGCATGACCAATAGGAATAGTAGCCGTTTTCTTAAAAGCATCACTTGTATAGGCGCGATTATAACCAACGGTTTCTCCCTTTTCAATATGGTGAATTTGTGATAGTATGGATTTTAAAGTTGCAATAGGGGTTAAAAACTTATTTTGCTGTATTGAATTTCCGAAACCATACAAACCAATACCGCTTCTTACCATATCAAAATGCGCTTGAGGATAATTTAATAATCCAGAAGTATTACATATATGAAGCATTGGAGTATACCCAATTTTATTTATAAAATCTTGAGCAACTGCTTTAAACGTTTCTATTTGATTTAATGTAAACCCTTCCTCATTAGTATCTTCACTTGCTGCCAAATGAGAGAAAACAGAAGTTACTTTTAAAGCTTCTGACTCATGTAATTTTGAAACTATATAATCTATGCCACTTTTCCAAAAGCCAAGTCTATTCAAACCTGTGTTAAATTTTATATGAACGGGATAATTAGTCTGCTTTTCTGTTGTAGCGATTGCTATAAATTCATTTAAAACTTTAGCATTATATAAACTAGGTTCAAGACAATGTTTAATTAAGGAATTAAAATTTACAGGCTGAGGATGTAATACTAAAATAGGTTTAGTAATTCCAGCTTCACGTAATGCAACACCTTCATTAGTATAAGCAACGGCAAGATAATCTACATTAAGTTGCTGTAAATGTTTTGCTACAACACAAGCATCACTGCCATACGCAAAGGCTTTTACAACAGCCATAAATTTAACGGTACTACTAAGTTTCGATTTTAGATAATCAAAATTATGGGTAAGCGCTTTAAGATTTAATTCCAGTAAAGTTTCAAGAGATTTAGGCATTTGCTTTTTTTGCTTTTGAAGGAATTTCTTCGGCATCCATAACTTTCATGTTTCTTACTTTGTCTCTAAGCATTGCTTTATAATACGCTGCTCTACTTAAAGGCTCATATTCGTCTACTTCACCAAGAAGCACAAGCTCATCGCTTTTTGCTTTTCTATAACTGTATTGTGCTAAATTTCCAGTTCTCGTACAAACGGCGTGTACTTTGGTAACATACTCGGCCGTTGCCATTAGATTTGGCATTGGACCAAAAGGATTGCCTTTAAAATCCATATCTAATCCTGCTACAATTACACGAACACCTTTATTGGCAAGAGCGTTACAAACGCGAACAATTTCATCATCAAAAAACTGTGCTTCGTCAATGCCTACAACATCACAACCATCTGCAAGAATTGGGATATTTGCTGCAGCCGGAACAGGTGTAGAACGGATTTCATTGGCATCATGAGACACAACCATTTCGTCATCATAACGCACATCTACAGCAGGCTTAAAGATCTCGACTTTTTGCCTTGCAAATTTTGCACGCTTGAGTCTGCGAATCAGTTCTTCGGTTTTTCCAGAGAACATGGATCCACAAATAACTTCAATCCATCCAAATTGTTCTTTATGATTTACTGTATTTTCAAGAAACATTTCGTAATTTTAACACTAAAACAAAGCTATTATTCGTTTGTATAAAGGTGGCGTAAATTTATCAAAAATCATAACCCCAAAAATGCAAATAATTTATTAGTTATGAAACCAAAACGGTTATAATAGTTATTAACCGAATTAGGGCATAATTATTGTGATTATGACAAAAGGAAAAAACACTAAAATAAGATTATGAAAAAGAAGCTGGAATCAGAACTCATAAGTATTGCACATAGAATTCTAAAGTTAAAAAGTAAAGAAGATGTTTTTAAAATGCACACACAGGTTGAGGCATTGTACGAAAAATTGACGGTTTTAAAATTTGCACATGAAAATTTTGAAGACGATATGCCAGTGGTTGGTAGTGATTCCTCTTTTTTCGGTATGTTGAATGAAGCCTTTAATAATAAGGTAAGTGATACTATTGAAGTTGAAGACAAAACGTACATTAATCTTGACGAAGCTGAAGACGATGGTATCATGGAGCCAGCTACTGAAAAGATTAAAGATTTAGTAGCACAAATGCATGACGAATCGCAAGATGTAGATGAACTGTTAGAAAAAGTGTTGCCACAGCAAAAATATAATAAGAATGATTTTGAAAAATTAACAGCAGGCTTTAGAGACATTCCTGTTTTTGAGCCTGTTGTAAAAACAAAGAATCACTCCAAAGAGGATGCTAAAAAATCATTAAACGATACTTTAAAAGGGCAAGGCTTAACCATAGGGCTTAACGACAAACTAGCGTTTATCAAGCACTTATTTGATGGGAATAGTAAAGATTTTGAGCGCGTATTATCTCAAATCAATACCTCAGAAACCATTGGTGAAGCTAAGATATTAATTCAGAATATTATTAAACCAGACTACAACCATTGGGAAGGGAAAGAAGAATTTGAAGAACGCTTTATAGAAATTATTGAAAGCAAATTTAATTAAGTAGATTCCCATTTTCACGGGAAATATTATGAGCAAACTCTACATTGTACCAACACCTATTGGTAATTTAAAAGATATTACATTAAGAGCTATTGAGGTTTTAAAAACGGTCGATTTAATTTTAGCCGAAGACACAAGAACCTCAGGAAAATTACTCAAGTATTTTGAGATTAACACGCCGTCTCAATCGCATCACATGCATAACGAACACAAAACGGTTGACAATTTAGTACAGAAATTACAAGTAGGAACAAATATTGCACTTATAAGTGATGCAGGAACACCAGCCATTTCTGACCCCGGATTTTTACTTACTAGAGCTTGTATAGAAAACAATATAGAGGTTGAATGCTTACCAGGAGCAACAGCTTTTGTGCCTGCATTAGTAAACTCCGGATTACCCAACGATAAATTTGTGTTTGAAGGATTCCTACCAGTGAAAAAAGGACGTCAAACACGGTTAAAGCTGTTAGCAGAAGAAACCAGAACTATAATTTTTTACGAATCGCCTCATAAACTCATTAAAACATTGACGCATTTTTGTGAATACTTTGGCGAAGACAGACAGGTTTCAGTGTCCAGAGAGCTTACCAAACTCTATGAAGAAACTATTCGAGGCACAATGAAAGAGGTGTTATTTCATTATACAAATAAACCACCAAAAGGGGAGATTGTAATTGTTGTAGCTAGTAACAAATGATGGAAAACCTCCTTCATAATATAAGACAATGTAATATCTGTTCAGAATACTTACAGTTTGAGCCACGACCTGTAGTATCGGCACATCCAGAATCTAAAATTGTGATTATTGGTCAAGCACCTGGGACAAAAGTACATAATTCCGGAATCCCTTGGGATGATGCTAGTGGCAAACAATTACGTAAGTGGTTAAAGGTATCTGACAACGATTTTTATGATGAGACTAAATTTGCTATTGTACCCATGGGCTTTTGTTATCCAGGGAAAGGAACAACAGGCGATTTACCACCACGTCCCGAATGTGCTCCACAATGGCACAATTTACTTTTTAACAACATGCCTAATCTAGAATTGGTGATTTTAATAGGCATGTACGCCCAAAAATATTATTTGCAAAAAACGGCAAAGAAAACCTTAACCGAAACGGTTGCCAATTACAAAAACTACTTACCTAAGTATTCTGTATTGCCACACCCTTCGCCAAGAAATCGGTTTTGGCTTACTAAAAACCCTTGGTTTGAGGCTGAGGTTGTACCAGAGTTGCAAGAAAAAATAAAGGACATATTAATGTAGTTTTTAAATTCAACAGAATAGCAAGATTATTATCTCATTCATCTAATAGATAAGCACTCTAAAGGCTAGTGTCTAAAAATCTGGATTCCTACATTCGCAGGAATGACAATCTAAACATGCTTTCCTTTCTCCCAACCGTGTTTTCTAAGGTATTGCTCACCACTTTCTACAGCACCATCTTCTATACTTGTTCCCATAGAATCGTTCCAACGGTTTAGATAACCAAAGAGAGAAATAACACCAAGCATTTCTACAATTTCGCCTTCGTTCCAATGTTCATATAAGCGCTTTTTAATATCTTCATCCACAGCATTTGGTATTTGTGATGCTACTAAGCTAAAATCTAAAGCCGCACGTTCGGCATCGTTAAATGCTGTATGTGTACGGTACTCCCAAATATTATCCAATTGTTCTTGTTCAGCACCATAGCGTTCTGCAGCTCTTATAGCGTGAGCTTGACAATAACGACAACCAGATGAGTTGCTACTCACCCAAGCAATCATGCGTTTTAAGGCAGAAGTAACTCTACCTTCATTTGCCATAACGGCTTTATTTAGGTTGATAAAAGCTTTAGAAATTGCTGGACGACGCTGCATGGTGAGTACGGAGTTTGGACAAAATCCAAGCGTTTCATTAAAGAATTCTGCGAGTTCTCTGGTTTCAGAATCATGGTCGGCAGATAATGGTGTGACTAATGGCATAGTATTTTTTTTAGTAGTATTTTTGATACAACAAGAAATATCCATAGCAAAAACTGATGTTAAAAGAAATTATTATTTTGGATATTGCTTGTGTCCTATTTCAAAAAATTATTATACACACAAGAAACAAAAAAAACTTTATATATGGCTGATAAAATCACAACACAATGGAAAGGAAAAATGATTTTTGAATCTGACAATCCTAGAGGAAGCCTAATGATGGATGCTTCTGAAGAGTTTGGAGGCACAAACTCGGGATTAGCACCTAAAGCAATGATGTTATCCTCTTTGGCAGGTTGTTCTGGACTCGATGTTGTATCTGTTTTAAATAAGATGAAAGTAAAGGTCGATGATTTTAAAATGGTTGTTGAAGGAGAACTCACCGAAGAACACCCAAAATATTACCACAAAGTAACTGTTGATTATCATTTTTACGGCGAAGATTTAAAAGAAAGCAAAATTAAAAAAGCAGTTGATTTATCAATTGAAAGGTATTGTGGTGTTATGGAAATGTTTCGCCATTTTGCGACAATAAAAACGGCTATTCATTATCATAACAAATAATTCAATGTCATGTTGAGCGCAGTCGAAACATCTTGGTAATAAAACTGAGATTCTTCATCTCTAACTCTTGGGATTCTGAATGACAACTTATACTAAAAAGCACAATGCGGTGGACTCTTAAACCCAAACCAGAAGCTAAAAAAGTAAAAGGCTTGCAAAAAGCATTGCAAGTTGATGAAGTTACAGCAACACTGTTACTGCAACGCGGCATTAAAACTTATGAAGAGGCAAAGACCTTTTTTCGTCCAAGTTTTGAGGATTTACACGATCCATTCTTGATGAAAGATATGGATAAAGCGGTCGATAGAATTGAAAACGCTATTGCGAATAGTGAAAACATTTTAGTATATGGTGATTATGATGTAGATGGCACAACTTCTGTAGCACTACTATCATCGTATTTAAAAACGAAAACAGACAATGTTGCTACATATATTCCCGACCGATACGATGAAGGTTATGGTATTTCATATAAAGGTATTGACTTTGCAGGCGATAATGATTTTTCGTTAATTATCGCTCTAGATTGTGGTATTAAAGCCATTGATAAAGTGGTGTATGCTAAAGAAAAAGGGATGGATTTTATTATTTGTGATCATCACAGACCAGGAAACGCTATTCCCGATGCCATCGCAGTTTTAGATCCTAAACGAAACGATTGCGAGTATCCTTACAAAGAACTCTGTGGTTGTGGCGTTGGCTTTAAGTTCGTGCAAGCATTGGCTTTAAAAGACGGAAAAACCATTGAAGATTTGGTAGAATATCTCGACTTGGTAGCTACTGCAATTGGCGCAGACATTGTTCCAATAACTGGAGAAAATAGAGCATTGGCTTATTTTGGATTACAAGTCATTAACGAAAACCCACGTATGGGTTTCAAGACGATTATTCAACAATTAAAAAAGGAGAAGCTTACTATTACTGATGTGGTTTTTATTATTGCACCTCGTATTAATGCTGCAGGACGTATGAAACATGGCAATCATGCAGTAACGCTTTTAACCGAAACCGATTTTAATTTAGCAGCAGAATATGCTTTAGAAATTGAACAATTTAATACAGACAGACGTGATGCCGATAAAAAAATTACTGAGGAAGCACTACTACAAATTGAAAAACACAAAGAGCAAGAACGATTTACTACAGTAGTGTATCATGAATCTTGGCACAAAGGGGTTATAGGTATTGTGGCATCTAGATTAACCGAAACCTATTACAGACCAACGTTAGTCTTTACAAAAAGTGGCGATAAGTTAGCGGCTTCGGCACGCTCTGTAAAAGGGTTTGATGTATATAATGCTTTGGAAGCTTGTAGTGAACATATTGAACAATTCGGAGGGCACAAGTATGCGGCAGGATTAACACTTAACGAAGAAAACTACGAAGCATTCAAACAGGCTTTTGAAGATGAGGTCTCTAAAACCATTGATAAATCTTTGTTAATACCAGAAATTAAAATCGATGCTCAAATAGATTTGAAAAATATTACCCCAAAGTTTTATAGAATTATAAGCCAGTTTGCACCTTTTGGTCCAGGAAATATGACACCAATTTTTATGACAGACAATTTAATAGACTCGGGTTTTGGTAAGTGTGTGGGCGAAGACGATAAACATTTGCGAATTACAGCCACTCAAAGCAGGAATGACAAACGGGTTGGAATAGGATTTGGATTAGGCGATAAATTAGATTTGATTACTAATAAAAAACCCTTTAAAGCCGTGTATTCTATAGACGAAAATTATTGGAATGGGAATACAAGTTTACAATTAAAATTACGCGATATTAAGTCATAAGTTGAAATGATTATGACAAAAAAAGACCCTTATGCAGCTTTACGATTTAAAGAATTCAACATCTTTTTATTGCTTCGCTTTGCATTGGTATTTGGTTGGTCTATGCAATTTATTGTTGTAGAATGGCAAGTATATACTTTAACCAAAGACCCTTTGAGTTTAGCATTAATTGGTGCTTTTGAATTTATTCCAGCGGTTTCTATGGCATTATTTGCGGGTCACATAGTTGACCAAAGTGAAAAACGAAATTTATTAGCATTATGCATTTCTGCATTTTCATTGATTAGTTTGGGGTTATTTTTACTCACGTGGCCAAGAATAGTTTCAGAGTGGCCAACAAATACAATATTATATTCTATTTATGCTTTGGTGTTTTTTGGAGGGTTTTTACGTTCCTTTTTTGGACCAACCATATTTTCTTTAGTAGCGTTGATTGTTCCTAAGAGATTATATCCAAATGCGGCAACATGGAGCAGTTCTACGTGGCAAATGGCTTCGGTCTTAGGACCTGCTTTTGCTGGATTTTCTATTAACTGGATTGGTGTACATTGGTCGCTAAGTATAGTTTTTGGACTAGTTTTATTATCGTTAATCATATTATTTCAGATTTCAAAAAAACCAATTTTAAATCCCAAAATTGGTGAACCAGTAATACAAAGCCTGAAAGAAGGGGTTAAGTTTGTATTTAAAAATAAAGCTATTTTAGGAGCGATTACTTTAGATATGATTGCGGTACTTTTTGGCGGAGCAGTTGCATTGTTACCTATTTTTGCTCAAGATATTTTAAAAGTAGGCTCTCAAGGGTTTGGTGTGCTAAGAGCAGCTCCAGCTATTGGTGCGTTTTTAACGATGTTGATTACAGCATATATTCCTATAAGTAAAAGGGCAGGGCTAAAATTACTTGTTGCCGTTTTTGGTTTTGGAATTTGTATTATTGTCTTTGGGCTATCAACAATATTCTGGATTTCTGTGGTGGCATTATTCATTAGTGGTGTTACTGATGGTGTTTCAATGGTAATACGTCAAACGATTTTACAATTAAAAACACCAGACGAAATGCGAGGGCGTGTAGCTTCAGTGAACTCTATGTTTGTTGGTTCATCAAATGAACTTGGTGCTTTTGAAAGTGGTTTAACCGCAAAACTTATGGGAACAGTTACTGCTGTTGTTTTTGGTGGAACTATGACTTTAATTACGGTTATTACTACAGGAATTGTGTCACCATCGTTTAGAAAATTGGATTTACAAAAAGATATTGAAGCGCATGAAAAGGAAGACTAGTGCTTCAAAAAACCTAGAATTAATGCATTAATTTCTTCAGGTTTTTCTTCTTGAATAAAATGTTTGGCTTCAATGAGATGAATATTTTCTTCTGATAAATTTAAATCAGTAATAACATCATTTTTCATATTATTAAACACTAAAAATTCATCCTGTTTTCCCCAAATGAGAAGTTTTGGAATATTTAAGTTCTTGATGATGCTAGAATAATCAGGTAAATAATTACAAGTATTTGAAAAGAAATAATACATACCACGTGTTTTACCCTCTAATAAAGGCACTTTATAACCCTCAATATCTATTTTATTGAGTTTGTTTTCTATCAATCCAGATTTAAATAATTTGTGAAGCAAAGCGTTAGTAGATATACCGTTTCTGTAACTCCACATTGCTGTACGTGCAAAAAAACCAGGTTTAAAACGTATGGGAGGATCAAATCCGTTTTCATAAATGATAGTATTTAAGATCACGAGGCTCGTAATTCTATCTGGTCGTTTTTTAATAAGTTCCCAAGTCCAAAGCCCACCAGCATCATGCATAACTTGAGTCCAATGTTTTATTTTTAAAGCATCCATTAAGTCTAAAATTCGATCTGCATGTTTTTCTTCGGAATAGAGGGCGTACCCTTTTGGCGAATCGCTTGCGCCATAACCCAACATATCTGGCACAATAACACGATAGCCATTATCAACCAATCCATCAATCATATTTCGATACAACCAACCCGAAGTTGGTACACCATGTAGCAAGACAATAACCTCGCCTTTGCCTTTGTCTATATAATGAATATTTCCATCGTTTGAAGAAAATATGTTTTGCTCACCTCTAAATTGAGAATATGTTTTTTGATGGGGTTTTTCAACAGTTGACTTGTATGGTCGACAGGAAGAAAGCAGGAATATACTAAACGCTAAAAAATAAAAATACTTCATATTATTTTATAGTGCTTTTAAAGAACTCCCAAAGCTTATCACAAGCATTAAAATCTTGAGTAGTTGCGCCTGTTATTTTTTTCAACAACCGCTTTTTCTTTTTTGCTCCAGGCCAAGAATGACCACCATTAATAACTTTTATTAATTCTACTTTTAATGATGGATTTTTATTATTTGGATATTTAAAATGCTCTGAAGTCATATTATCTTTTATAGAGATATTTGCTAATTTAGTTACAATGGGTTCGAGGGTATTTCCATTTAACGAGCACATATAAGCAATGCTTTTTTTAATACCCAACACATGACCTCGTGTTTTTTTAAATACAGTTATATCGCCTTCGGCATAAGGAATAATGGGGTCTTTTGTACCATGAATAAATAGGATTGAAAACGGAGAGGTATCAGTAACTTTATCAACTTCATCTTTACCAAATGTAGCCGCAACCATACCAACAACTTTTATTTTTTCTGACAATTCAACAGCTAAAGTTTGTGACATTAGTCCACCATTAGAAATACCACAAGCAAAAACGGCATCACTATTTATACTGTATTTCGACTCCAATACCGAAATCAGTTTGCTAATAAAACCAACATCATCAATATTTTCTTTTCGTGCAAAACCGTTTTGGTCACGTTTGTTATTGTCGTTCCAAGATTTTTTTACACCTTGAGGATACACCACAATAAACCCTTTTGTATCAGCCAAAGTGTTGAATCTCTTTTTAGTGCTATTCATTAATTGTTTGGCAGTTCCACTTCCTCCATGTAATGCAATAACCAAAGGATATGTTTTTGCTTTGGAATAGTTTTTAGGTAGATAGGTTAACCAGGTTCTATTATAGCCATCATGAGTAATTTCTCCCTGTTTTATTTGAGCAGATGCAAAAAAAATGAAGCTTAAACTAAATAAGAGGATAAAGAAATATTTTTTCATTAAAAATTATTTATAAGATTCAAGAGTGAAATTTTCATCATCAAACTCACCATAAGTATAGTAAGAAATCCAATCACCAAGATTGATGTATTTTGAATTGTTTTCTAAATCTATTTCTAAAGGCAAGTGTCGGTGTCCAAAAACATAATAATCATGATGCTTACCTTGTTCTTTTCTTTTGCAATATTGTACCAACCATTCGTTATCATCTCCAAGGAATTTAATATCTTCTTCTCCTGAGATTAACTTGTTTTTAACCGAAAAATATTGCGCTAAACGCACTCCTAAATCGGGATGTAACCACCTAAATAACCATTTTGCAAAACCATTAGTAAACACTTTTTTCATTCGTTTATAACCTTTGTCTTTTGGACCCAAACCATCACCATGACCAATAAAAAAGGTTTTGTCATTAAAGGTAAATTCTTGTGGTTTATGATATACAGGAATGTTGAGTTCTTCTTCAAAATAGCCATTCATCCATAAATCATGATTCCCTACAAAATAATAGATGGGAATTCCAGAATCACTAATTTCAGCGAGCTTACCAAGTGTTCTTGTAAATCCTTTTGGAACTACAGTCTTATACTCAAACCAAAAATCGAAGAGATCACCTAATAGAAAAATGGCAGCAGCATCATGTTTTATACTATCTAACCAAGCTACAAACTTCTTCTCACGAGGAAGTGATTGTGCTTTTGTTGGTGCTCCTAAATGATTATCGGAAGCGAAGTATATTTTTTTTCCTTCAGGAATTTGCATATGTAAATATAACAGGAAATAATGTTAATCTAAAGATCTTTCATAATTGAACTTAACATAACGAGATACCGAAACGAGATTAGCATGACAACAATATCAATTATCACAAGCATACCATTCAGCATAAGACGAGTTGGTTTCTTGTAGTTTTAAAGAATGTAACTTTATATTCTCTGGAAGGCGTTTTTTAATTTTTTTAGAAAAATCTACAACCATCATTTCACTCGTTGGTTGATAATCTACCAATAAAACGTTATGCCCTCTATTTTCAAGCTCTTTAGCAAGTTCAACATGAGGTGTGTTTTTATTAAAAACAGTTGCATGATCAAAAATGTTTACAATCTCTTCTTTTACTATTTTTTTAAGGTCAGAGAAATCTATAACCATTCCAAACTTTACATTGTTAGAATCATAAATTGGCTTACCAATAACAGTAACAGCAAGCTTATAGCTATGACCATGAACATTTCTACATTTACCATCGTACCCATAAAGTGCATGACCAGTTTCGAAAGAAAATTGTTTTGTAATACGAATGTTACTCATTGCTATCTTCGTTTTCTTTTATTTACAAAATATACAATTATTAATACAAGACCCAATAAAAGAAACAAGCCATTTCCTCCTAAAAAACTAAGTATATCCATATTATTCTTTATTTATTCTTTTTTTATTATATCTATAAATTAAATAAGCAATAACAACTAAAACTACAAATGGCAACATCGAGCCAATAAATACACCAATTTCGTAACTACTGTCAGGTGCTTTATTAATTTTTTCTTCAATATTTATATCTTGAATAAGGCTTAATAAAAACATAGTTTAATTTAAAAATGTGCATTATGCGTCAAAGTTACGCCTTTTGAGCAAGTGGTAAAAATAGTTGTCTAAATTTTATGATTAAAGGAACACCTCTGGCAATAATCCAAAAGGTAAAAGCAATAAATATGGCATATAGTTTATAATCGAGAGCATCTAACCAAAACAAGATTGGTAAGAAGATAATAAATGTTGAGAATAATAACACATTTCGTAAATGTTTCATCTTGCCTAAGCCTTTAAATATACCATCGAAAATAAATGCTAATGCACAAAAAGGTTGCATTGCCAGTACAATCCAAAACACATTATAAAAAGCATCAAGCACAACAGGGTCTTTAGTAAATAAAGTTCCTAAAGGATGGTAAAGCAATCCTCCAATTAACGCCATAATAATACCAATTAGTATTCCGTATTTAATAAGTTTGTTACTTAATCTTATAAGTAAATTGTATTCTTTTCCGCCTAATAATTTTCCAGATAAAATATTACCAGCACTAGCGTAACCATCTACAATAAAAGCACCTAAAAACCATAAATTAATAGCGATGGTATAGGCTGCTATATATGATTTACCATAACTAGTTGCAAAAGCACTTCCGTAATATAGCGTTACATTTAACGCAATTGTTCTTACAAATAAATTTAAAATCATAAAGATAAATCGCTTTATTTCTTTGTTGAAAGGAAAACTTAATCGTAACGGAATTTCTGTTTTTTTGAGCAAGAAATAACCAGCGCATAAAGCCATTAATACTTGTGCAACAACACTCGCATAAGCAGCACCTTTAATATGCATAGGCGAGATAAAACCATCTATACCATACACTAATATAATGTCTAATATAATATTTGAAAGGGCGCCGATAATGGCTATAATCATAGGGTAAAACGTGTTTTGTAAGCCTCTAAAAGCTCCAAAAACGGCCATTGTAAACAATGTAAAAGGAAAACCAAACACTCGAATTTTATAATAATCTACACTATAGTTTAAGATTAAGTCGGAAGCATTATAAAGCTTAAAAATATGTTCGGCAAAAGGATATGTTGTTACAATAATTAAAACACTAAACGATGTAATTATAAAAATGGCCTGAGCAGGAAGACTTTTTACTTTGTCTAATTGATTAGCGCCTAAATATTGCGATACAATAGAAGAAATAGCACTTCGTGTTTGTCCTAAAACCCAAATGAGCATGGATATAAATGCACCAACAATTCCAACAGCTGCTAAAGATTCTGTCGCATTTATATCAATATTACCAACTATAGCCGTATCTGTAATTGATAGTAAAGGTTCAGAGACTCCTGCAATTAATGCAGGAATAGCCAGCTTGTTAATTTGTTTTAGGCCAATAGATGTATTCAAATGGAATAACTTAATGAGATTAGAATCATTATTAATGTTTATTTTTGTAAAAATATGATGTAAATTTAGTTTTTTAAATCTATAATTATGAAGAATATTTTAGTTCCTGTTGGATCTTCAAAAAATGCTGAGAGTCATTTGCAATACGCCATAGATTTTGCAAAAGCTTTTGACGCTAAAGTGTATGTAGTTCAAGTATATAATGTGTATACAAAAGCAGGAACAATGATAAAAATAGATTATATTCTGGAACGCGAAAGCCAAGAATTTTTAAATAATTTGGTATCAAAAATTGACACTAAGGGTGTTGAAGTGATTACAAGAACATTTAAAGGAAAGCTAATAGACACTTTAGAATTGGCGAGTAAAACATCTGAGATTAGCTTGTTTTTAATTGAACCTAGAACTAACGCTATTGAAGATGAAGTATTTTTAGGAAATACTTCAGGGAAAATTATCAAACAAACAGAAATCCCAGCTTTAATAGTTCCTGAAGGGTATGTATTTAAGCCTATTACTAATATTTTAATGGCCGTAAAATCAGCCATTATTAGAAAGAATAATGTGCTAAGACCACTACAATTAATTAAAGAAAGCTTTAAAGCAAAAGTGAATTTGTTGTTGGTAAAAACACCTTATCATAATGAAGACGATTTTGATGTTAATGAAGAATTATCAGAGGTGTCTGATAAGGTAATAACAACAAATAATGCCACAACCTTTCAAGGGGTTTTAGAGCATTTTCAATCTATTAGTCCAGATTTGCTATGCGTAGTACGTCGTAAACGTGGATTTTTTACCAAAAAGTGGGAAAAGAATATTATTTATAAAAAAGATTTTCATAGCTCTATTCCTGTGCTAGTGTTGAGTGGGTT
>CAYQME010000031.1:0-28857 GCA_964418645.1 uncultured Flavobacteriaceae bacterium | reverse complement strand
TTTTTGGATTGTTTCCTGCAAATACTGTGAATGATGATGACATAGAGGTGACAATTGAAAATTGTCATGCTGAGCGCAGTCGAAGCATCTTAAATACTAAAGAATCAAAAAGTAAAACGCTTAACTTCCTAACCCTTCGTCAGCAACTTAAAAAAAGAGAGGGCGCGCCAAATTTTGCTTTAGCCGATTTTGTAGCTCCAAATGCTTCCGGGAAACAAGATTATATAGGATGTTTTTGTGTGTCAACAGGCTTCGGAACCCAAGAATTAGCAGCACAATTTGAAGCCAATCATGACGATTATAATGCAATAATGATAAAAGCTCTAGCCGACCGCTTAGCTGAAGCTTTTGCTGAGTATTTGCATAAAGAAGTGAGAACCAATCATTGGAGTTATGCTTCAAACGAGAACTTATCTAATGATGAATTGATTAAAGAATCATACAAAGGTATTCGTCCTGCTCCAGGTTATCCAGCTTGTCCAGATCATTTAGAAAAGAAAACTATTTGGAAATTACTAGATATAGAAAGATCAATAGGCGTTAAACTTACTGAAAGTTTGGCCATGTGGCCAGCAGCGAGTGTGAGTGGTTATTATTTTGCAAATAAAGACGCCAAGTATTTTGGTTTGGGAAAAATTACTGAAGACCAATTGGTAGATTATAGTAAAAGACGCCATATAAATATTGAAGAAGCAAGAAAGTGGTTGAATCCTAATTTAGCAGAATGATGCGTTAGTGATTGCAACGGCATCCTTTTTTGTCTGGTTGAGCGCAGTCGAAACTTTTGGACAAAAAAGATATAGTGTAAAGCACGACCTTTAGGTAACGCCTAAGAAATTAAAGTAAAAATTAAAAAAGATTCCTGCCTTCGCAGGAAATATTATGAAAGTAACAGACCATATAAAAAAAGCAAACGGAAAGACACAGTTTTCTTTCGAAATTTTACCACCTTTAAAAGGGCAACATATACAATCTATTTTTGATAATATAGATCCGTTAATGGAATTTAATCCTCCTTTTATTGATGTTACCTATCACAGAGAAGAGTATGTATTTAAAGAGCAAGAAAATGGCTTACTAAAAAAGCAAGTGGTAAAAAAACGACCAGGAACGGTTGGTATTTGTGCAGCCATTCAAAACAAATATAAGGTAGATGCTATACCACATATTTTATGTGGTGGATTTACTAAAGAAGATACCGAAAATTTCTTGATAGATTTAGATTTTTTAGGCATTCAAAATGTCATGGCTTTACGTGGTGATGCTGTAAAAAGTGAAGCCTATTTTAGACCAGAAAAAGAAGGGCATTCGTTTGCGAGTGATTTGGTTTCACAAATAGAAGATTTGAATAATGGTGTTTATCTAGATGAAGATTTACAAAACACAGCATCTACCAATTTTTGTACAGGTGTTGCTGCTTATCCTGAAAAGCATACGGAAGCACCAAGTTTAGATAGCGATATTCATTTTTTAAAAAAGAAAATTAAAAAAGGAGCGACTTACATTGTGACACAAATGTTTTTTGACAATCAAAAATATTTCGCTTTTGTAGATAAATGTCGAAGAGAAGGCATTACGGTGCCTATTATTCCAGGATTAAAGCCCATTGCTACAAAAAAGCAGTTGAATTTAATTCCGCATCGTTTTCATGTAGATTTACCAGAAGCATTAATTATGGAAATTGTAAAATGTAAAGACAATACACAAGTGCGTCAAGTAGGTATTAAGTGGTGTATACAACAATCCAAAGAGTTGCAAAAAGCAGGAATTCCTGTGTTACATTATTATTCTATGGGAAAAAGTGATAATATAAAAACTATCGCTTCACAAATATTTTAATTATTCTATTACTTTTGTTTTACAAGTAATTAAATTAATGAGGAAATTTTTAACCTGCATTTATTTTGTTTTTAGTAGTATTGCTTTTGCTCAAGACCAGCAAAATTCTTCGTATATAGACATTAACTATTTTAGAGGAAATATTGCTTTGCATAACAACAGTATTCTTCATTTAATTACAGGTCATCCTGAAGGTGTTATTTTAAGCTGGAATAAGAAAACATTTGGAAATAAAGCTTGGGAGCAGCGTTATAATTTTCCAGATTATGGCGTATCTTTTACCTACCAGAATTTAAAAAATGACGTTTTAGGAAATAATTTCGGAGTTTATGGACATTATAGTTTCTACTTTTTTAAGCGTCATTTAATGTTTCGGGTTGGACAAGGAATTGCTTTTACAACAAATCCTTATAATAGGATTAATAACCCTAAAAATATTGCTTTTGGTTCTAGGTTTTTAAGTAGCACCTATGTGATGCTTAACTATAAAAGAGAACGAATCATTGATAATGTTGGTTTTCAAGCGGGACTCTCTATAATTCATTATTCTAATGCCAATGTAAAAGCACCTAATACGAGTATTAATTCAATTACACTAAGTGCTGGGTTAGCTTATAATTTATCTGATGTTGAGCCAGAGTTTATCATTCCTGAAAGCAAAGAAAAATTTACTGAACTCATAAAGTATAATGTTGTATTTAGAAGTGGCGTTAATAGTAGTGATATTATTGGTAGTGGTCAATTTCCATTTTATATTTTGTCTGCTTATGCAGATAAGCGCATTAATTATAAAAGTGCTTTTCAGTTTGGTACAGAGGTGTTCTTTTCCAATTTTTTAAAAGAACTTATTAAATTTAACGCTGTAGCCTTTCCAGATCGGAGTGAAGATGGAAATGCCGATTACAAACGTGTTGGTTTAATGGTTGGTCACGAATTATTTATTAATAAAATATCTATAGTAACTCAGTTTGGGTATTATGTGTATTATCCTTACGATTTTGAAGGAAGAACTTATGCTAGAGCTGGATTAAAGCGCTATTTTGGAGACAAATGGTTTGGTGCAATTACAGTAAAAGCACATGGTGCAAAAGCAGAAGCAGTTGAACTAGGTATTGGAATTAGGTTATGAAAAAAGTAATACACATACTATCATTACTACTTGTTTTTGCTTGCAATAGCGAAGATGCTAATGATTGTTTTCAAACTTCTGGAAGCATAATACAACAAGAAGTTACTGTTGCTGCGTTTACGAAGATTCTTGTAAATAAAGATATTGAACTTATACTAACAGAGGGTTTAGAATTTAAGGTCATTATTGAAACAGGAAAAAATTTAATGAATGATGTTGAAGCATTGGTTGTTGATGACGTTTTGCAGTTAACTGATAACAATACCTGTAATTATGTTCGTGATTTTGGGATTACTAAAATATATGTTACAGCACCAAATATTAGAGAAATAAGAAGCTCGACACAATACGATATCTCTTCTCAAGACGTGTTAAATTATAATGACTTAACATTAATCTCAGAAGATTTTAATACTCCAGGAAGTTTTACCGTTGGCGATTTTAGATTAGAAATAAACAGTACTCGATTAAGAGTTGTAGCCAATAATATTTCCTTTTTTTATATTTCAGGACAAGTTGAAAATTTAAATATTGGCTTTTTTGCTGGTGCAAGCCGTTTTGAAGGTAGAAACCTCATTGCTCAAAACGTAACTGTGTTTCACAGAAGTAGTAACGATATGGTTGTAAATCCGCAACAATCTATTACTGGAGAATTACGAAGTACAGGAAATGTCATTGCCTTTAACCAACCACCAATTGTTACTGTAGAGCAATTTTATACAGGACAACTTATTTTTGAGGATTAACTATTCTGTAGTCAATTCTCTAAACAAACTCTCTAAACTGGCATTTTTCTGGTTAAGTTGCAGGATTTTCAAATCGTTATCATGGGCAAAGTCAAATACATAAGAGCGCATATCTTCAAAGGTTGTAAACGTAATTTCATATACAAATGCATGAGTATTTACAACCATTTTAACTTTAGGTAATTGCTTTAAAAAAGCATCTTCTACACGATAATCAAACTCTACAATAACGGTTTGTTCTTTAGTGTCTCTAAGTTCTTGTAGCTTTTTGTCGGCTACAATTTTGCCTTTATTTATAATGATAACGCGGTCGCACATGGCTTCAACTTCCTGCATGATATGTGTAGAAAGAAATACTGTTTTTTCTTTACCAATGTTTTTAATCAAAGCTCTAATATCTACCAATTGGTTTGGGTCTAAACCTGTTGTTGGTTCATCTAAAATAAGTACATCAGGATTGTGTAGTAATGCGTTGGCGAGACCAACACGTTGGCGATAGCCTTTAGAGAGTTGCCCTATTGTTTTATGTGCTTCAGGAGTAAGTCCTGTAAGCTCAATAATGTCATTGATACGCGATTTTTCAACATTATAAATACGGGCGTTAAAGGCTAAATATTCCATTACATACATATCTAAATATAAGGGGTTGTGCTCTGGCAAATACCCAACACTTTGTTGTGCTTCTTTGGTATTTGTAACAACATTATACCCATTAACTGAAGCGCTACCTTCTGTTGCGTTTATGTATGTAGTTAAAATTTTCATCATTGTAGATTTTCCTGCGCCATTTGTCCCTAGAAAACCAACGATTTCTGGTTTCTCTACTTCAAAGGACACATTGTTTAAGGCTTTTTGAGTTCCGTAAATTTTGGTAAGCTGTTCTACTTTAATGGACATATAAAAAGATTTAATCAAAAATAAACATTAAATAAAATAAATAAAGGATTCTCTATTAATCTTTAAAATTAAGTAAAACACCGAAAAAGAGGCAATAGTATTTTGATTTGTAAAAATATTATTTACATTAGCCAAATCATTTACAAGATGAAAACAACAAATTTTACATATTATAACTGGTTTTATTTCTTTTTTAGCAATAGAAACGAGACGTTATATATGTAATTTATAGATATAAATTAAATTGTAAGTCTCGATGTAAAATCGGGACTTTTTTTGTTCAATACGTTTGTTGAACAAATCCCAATGAAGATTGGGATATCATAAAAAACAACTAAATTGTGATTAAAACAGTAGCTATACAAGGTGTAAAAGGATCGTTCCATCATATTGTGTCTCAGCAATATTTTGACAAACAAATTTCAGCTAAAGAATGTTTAACATTTGATAGGGTTGTGGAGCGTTTATTAAGTACAGAATGTGATGCTGCAATTATGGCCATAGAAAACTCTATTGCAGGTTCTATTATACCTAATTATGCCTTAATAGACAGTCATCAGCTACATATTGTTGGCGAGAAATATCTAGACATACAGCATAATTTAATGGTTTTGTCTGGGCAAAATATTGAAGATATTACAGAGGTATATTCGCATCCTATGGCGTTGTTACAATGTAAAGAATTCTTTAAAAAATATCCACATATTAAATTAGTAGAAGATAAGGATACTGCCGAAGTTGCAAAGCGCATTCATGATGGCAAACTTAAAAATATTGGCGCTATTGCAAGTATTTTGGCAGCTGAAATTTTTCAGTTAGATATTTTAGCATATAGTATTCAAACCATAAAGCATAACGAAACCCGATTTGTGATTGTAAAGCGAACAAATTCTGAAATTCCAGAGTATGAAATTAACAAAGCGTCATTAAAGTTTGAGTTAGATCATAAACGAGGAAGTCTAGCGACCATATTAAATGTAATGAGTGATTGCAAATTGAACCTCACAAAAATTCAGTCGTTACCTAAAATTGACATACCTTGGATGTATGCTTTTTTTGTAGATATTACATTTGATGACTATAAAGATTATAAAAAAGCAAAATCTATTATGAGTATTATGGCGCAAGACTTTAAAGTTTTAGGCGAATATAAAAATGGAAAGCTATGATTGAAGTTGCAAATAGATTACATTCCGTTGAAGAATATTATTTCTCAAAAAAATTGCGAGAGGTTAACATGCTTAAAGCCGTAGGCAAGCCTATTATTAATTTAGGTATTGGGAGTCCAGATTTACAACCACCTCAGAAAGTAGTTACAGCTATTACGGAGAGTCTTCAAGACTCAAATGCACACAAATATCAAAGCTACCAAGGATTACCAGAGCTAAGGGAAGCTATGGCTGGGTTTTACAGGGAACAATTTCAAGTACATTTAAGCCCAATGACCGAAATTTTACCATTAATGGGAAGTAAAGAGGGTATTATGCATATTTCAATGGCTTACTTAAATGAAGGCGATGAAGTACTTATACCAAACCCAGGTTATCCAACATACGAGTCGGTTACTAAATTAATGGGAGCAAAGTCAGTATTTTACGAGCTAGATGAAGCAAATAATTGGTTGCCTAATATTATTGCTTTGGAGAAATTAGATTTAACCAAAGTAAAAATTATGTGGCTTAATTATCCACACATGCCAACTGGAGTTCATGCTAATTATAAAATGTATGAAGAGTTGGTAGGATTTGCTAGACGGAATGATATTTTAATTGTTAATGATAATCCGTATAGTTTTATTTTAAATGATTCTCCCAGAAGTATATTAAAGGTTAAAGGGGCAAAAGAGGTTTGTATAGAGCTTAATTCGTTAAGCAAAACATTCAATATGGCAGGTTGGAGAGTAGGCATGGTTTTAGGCGATGGAGACCACATTAACAACATATTAAAAGTAAAAAGCAATATGGATTCAGGGATGTTTTATGGTATCCAAAAAGGTGCTATTGAAGCGCTAAAATGCTCCAAACTTTGGTATTTAAGTTTAAATAACGTGTACGAGCAACGAAGAGAATTGGTGTGGCAATTAGCAGAATCCTTAAATTGCACGTATGATAAAAGTGCATCTGGACTTTTTGTCTGGGCAAAACTGTCTCCTTTTGTTAAAGCTGAAGAGTTTATAGATATAATACTAAAAAACAATCATATTTTTATTACACCAGGAACTGTTTTTGGAAGTAAAGGAGAGGGCTATATAAGATTTTCCTTATGTGCATCAACCGAAGATTTAGAAGAAGCAATAGCAAGAATAAAGTGAGTTGGCAGTATTTAGTTTGAAGTCAACAAAAATATTAAATAGACAAATTAATAATTCTTCCCTTAGGGAAGATGTCTTGAAAAGTCAGATGGGCATGAAAAATATATACATCATAGGAATTGGGCTAATAGGTGGAAGCTTAGCTTTAAATATTAAAAAGTTGTATCCAGAAGCGGTTATTTACGGTATTGACAATAATCCTGAACATTTAGAAGAAGCGCTCTCATTACAAATTATTGATGCAAAGGCCGAAATTGAAGATGTGAAACAAGCCGATTTAGTAGTGTTGTCAATTCCAGTCGACACTTCAGTAATTGAGTTGCCTAAAATATTGGATATGGTTTCTGATGAGACTTTAGTGATAGATGTTGGGTCAACAAAATCTGATATTTGTAAAGTCGTAGATAATCACCTTAAACGCAGAAATTTTTTAGCAACACATCCTATTTCAGGAACTGAGTTTTCAGGACCAAAAGCAGCATTTATGGAACTGTTACCTAATAAAACAAATATTATTTGTGAAGTAGAGAAAACAGCATTCAAGCTTCAACAAAAGGCTATCGACTTATTTGTAAATATTGGTATGCGCATTCGTTATATGAACCCAGAAGCACACGATAAACATATTGCATACATGTCTCATTTATCGCATATCAGTTCCTTTATGTTGGGGAAAACAGTTATTGATAAAGAGAAAAATGAACGCGATATTTTTGATATGGCAGGTAGTGGTTTTGAATCTACAGTAAGATTAGCAAAGAGTTCTCCAGAAATGTGGACACCAATTTTTGAACAAAATAAAGTCAATGTTATAGAAACATTAGAAGATTACATTAAAAACCTCACACAATTCAAAGAATTGATGCAGCGAGACGATTTTGAGGCCATTTATAAAGAAATGAAGAATACAAATTATATTAAACAAATTTTAAAAGGAATAGCTTAAAAACAAGTGCAATGAAAAACAGAAAAGAACTTAGAACCTGGTTAGATAAATTTGGATTAGACCATCCATTAGTAATTGCAGGACCATGTAGTGCAGAAACCGAAGAGCAGTTATTAAAAATTGCACACCAATTAAAAGATAGCGATGCAACGGTTTTACGCGCAGGAATCTGGAAACCAAGAACACGTCCAGGAAATTTTGAAGGTGTTGGTGCTTTGGGTTTAAAGTGGATGCAAAAAGCAAAGGAAGAAACAGGAATGTTAATAACCACAGAGGTTGCCAATGCAAATCATGTAGATTTAGCCTTGAAACACGATGTCGATATTTTATGGATTGGTGCACGAACTACAGTTAGCCCCTTTATAGTACAAGAAATAGCTGATGCTTTAAGAGGGACAGATAAACCTGTGTTAATTAAAAATCCTGTAAATCCCGATTTGTCGTTATGGTTAGGAGCTGTTGAGCGCTTTTATACTGCTAATATTAAGAATTTAGGGGTAATTCACCGCGGATTTTCAACCTACGAAAAAACAAGATATCGCAATAATCCGGAATGGCAATTACCTATAGATTTACAAAATCGTTTTCCAGATTTACCCTTAATTTTAGACCCTTCACATATTGCTGGACGACGTGATATTCTTTTTAATTTATGCCAAACGGCTCTCGATTTAAACTATGATGGATTAATGATTGAAACACATCATGACCCTGATAATGCGTGGAGTGATGCTGCACAACAAATTACACCTGCAACTTTGATACAGTTTATGGAGGATTTAAAAATTAGAAAAGAGACTTCGGCTGAAGCGGAATTTAATAACAATCTTAAT
Organism: uncultured Flavobacteriaceae bacterium; assembly: GCA_964418645.1. Taxonomy (GTDB): domain Bacteria; phylum Bacteroidota; class Bacteroidia; order Flavobacteriales; family Flavobacteriaceae; genus JAADHG01. The sequence continues at coordinate 20,156 of CAYQME010000031.1, read as the reverse complement.
ACCTTACGGACACAAATTGATATTGTAGATCATCAACTTATTGAAATGTTAGGAAAACGCATGAAAGTTTCGGATGGTATAGGGATGCTTAAAAAAGAGAATAATGTGGCTGTGCTTCAATCTAAACGATGGAATGAGATTTTAGGAAAAATGATTTTGGAAGGTGAACAAAACAATTTATGCGAAGAGTTTGTGCTTAGAATGTTTAAGGCTATTCATCAAGAATCAATTAATCATCAGGAAAAAATATTTAGGCAATAAAAAAAGGCTCGCAATTAGCGAGCCTTTTTTAGTTTTTTAGAAAAGTTTTTTATTGTCATTTTGAGCGCAGTCGAAAAATCTCAATTATATTATAATTAATATTTATTTTTTTGAGATTCTTCATTTGCATTCAGGATGACATTTTTTAGGATTTAAAAAGTTAGGTTATTTATTTTTTTTAAAAATATATCGTGTAATAAAAATACCATTACCATCACCTTTTCCAGCATCACTTTCAACAGCACTAGTTATAAAGGCGAGTTCCCAACCTTCACTAATCATAGTATTAATTTTTGAAGATATTACAGCATCATTTGCAGCAATATTTTGAAAACGGATACCACCTAAATTGAAAAAATTAAGCAGTTTAGTTTCTTCAAAGTCTTTTACTCTAATATTACCACGTTTAGATTTGTTTCTTCCATCTTCTTTTTTGTCACTAGACCTATCTGAAGAGAAATCTTTATAATTGCGTTCTTCATCCGTTGAAATTAAACGCGATCTCCCTAAACCTGCAGGAACGATAGATTCGACACTAGTAATTACTTTATATTCTACTTGAGCATTTATGTCTATAGATGAAACTAAAATTAAGACAGCTATTAACACTAATTTTTTCATAATGAAATTGTTTTTAAGATAATTATATCACGAATATAACTTTTTCATAGAACATAAATTATTATTTTGCTTTACTTTTGACAATTCATGACAGGATTAGTTTTTAAATCTACAGGAAGTTGGTACACCGTTAAAACAATTAATGGTAAGATTTATGAATGTCGTATAAAAGGGAAATTTAGAATAAAAGACATTAAAAGCACCAACCCTATTGCCGTAGGAGATTATGTAGATTTTGAACTTGAAACCAAAAATAATGAAGTAACAGGTATTATTAATAAAATTCATGGGAGAGACAATTACATAGTTAGAAAATCAGTAAACCTTTCAAAACAAACACATATAATTGCAGCTAATATTGATCAGATTTTTTTATTAATTACTATTAATAATCCACAAACATTTACAAGTTTTATCGATCGATTTTTAGTTACAGCCGAGGCTTATTCAATCAAAACAGTATTGCTTTTTAATAAGGTAGATGCTTATGATGAAAACACACTTTTAGAAGTTAAGCTTTTAGCAGCATTATATAGAAAAATTGGTTATGAATGTATTGATATTTCGGCTAAAACAGGAAAGAATATTGACAAAGTAAAGCGTTTAATGAAAGAAAAGGTGAGTATATTTACGGGACATTCTGGAGTTGGAAAATCTACTTTAATTAATGCTATTGAACCAGAACTGAGGTTGAGAACTAAAGCAATATCAACCCAGCATTCACAAGGACAACATACAACTACTTTTGCAGAAATGTTTGAACTTAGTTTTGACGCAAGAATTATAGACACACCTGGAATAAAGGGTTTTGGTGTTGTAGATATGGATAAAGAGGAAGTAGGAGACTATTTCCCTGAGTTTTTCAAATTAAAACAAGATTGTAAGTTTAATAATTGTTTGCACATTAAAGAGCCAAAATGTGCCGTTAAAAATGCTTTAGAAAAAGGAGAAATAGCATATTCGAGGTATAGGAGCTATCTTCAAATATTAGAGGGTGAAGATGAGCATTACAGAACAGATAATTTTGACAACGAATGAAAGCAGTAATACAACGAGTGTCGTATGCTAGTGTTACGATTAACAACAAAAAAGCCGCTTCAATTAATTGTGGTTTGTTAATTCTATTAGGGATAGTAAATGAGGATACTCAAGAAGATATTAATTGGCTGGCTAAAAAAGTAGCCAACCTTCGCATTTTTGCCGATAAAGATGGAATAATGAATACATCTCTCATAGATATTAACGGAGAAGCTATTGTAGTAAGTCAGTTTACATTGCAAGCAAACACAAAAAAAGGAAATAGACCAAGTTATATTAAAGCCGCAAAACCAAATATTGCAATTCCGTTGTATGAGACTTATGTAAGGCAGTTAGAACAGGAATTGGGTAAAACTGTACAAACAGGTGAGTTTGGTGCAGATATGAAAGTAGAATTACTTAATGATGGCCCTGTAACAATAATTATAGATACTAAAAACAAGGGCTAATCATTTTTTATGCAAATTAAAGCCTTAAATTATGTTTTATCACTTGTTTTCTTATATTTGATGTAAGGCTTTTTATAAAAAATATTTAAAAAGCATAAAGAACAATTTATTTTAGCTCCCTAAGGCTGTAAGTATGAGTGTTATTTTAAAACCTACTTTATATGAAATTTAAAATCTGTGTAAGTGTATTTCTATTGCTTACTACGCTTGCTGTATTTTCTCAGGACAATTTATACTCAGCATTAACCATTCCAAAAGAATTAAAAGAGAATGCTAATGCTGTTATTAGAAGCCATGACATTGAAATAGAGTTACATAACTATGCAAATATGACAGTTAGATCTAAACGTGTTATAACTGTTTTGAATAAGAATGGACTTAATCAACTAGATTCTTATATATATTATGATCCTGAAATAAATGTAAAAATTATAAGTGGAATTGTTTATAACGCATTTGGAAAAGAGATTAAAAAATTTAAAAAGAAAGATTTTAAAGATTATAGTGCTTCAGGGGGAAGTTTATATTCTGATAATAGAGTTTTATCTCTTGATTATACACCAATAGCTTACCCTTTTACATTTGTTTTTGAGACAGAAACTCAAACTAATTCAACTGCTTTTTTTCGAAGATGGTATCCCATTGAAAATTATTTTATGAGTACACAAAGGGCTTCATATAAAATTGTCAATTATGAAAATGTTCCCTTAGATATAAAAGAGTTTAATATAGATTTAAATGGTATTAAGAACTTATCAAATGAAAATAGTATCTATTATACAGCTAGAAATTTAAAAGCCATTAAGTGGGAATCTTTAAGTCCTTCATTTAGCAAAATAGTTCCCGTTGTTATGGTTGCTCCTCAAAAATTCAGATTAGTTGATGTTGATGGTTATGTTAAAAATTGGGATGATTTTGGAAAATGGAATTATAACAATCTATTAATAGGTAGAAACAATTTGCCAGAAAAAGTAAAAAATGATGTTGCAAATTTAGTAAAAGGAATTGAAGACCCAGTTGAAAAAGCTAAAATCATTTATCAATATGTACAAGATAAAACAAGATATATAAGTGTTCAATTGGGGGTTGGTGGTTGGCAACCTATGTTAGCTTCAAAAGTAGATGAAATTAGTTATGGAGATTGTAAAGCATTAACAAATTACACAATGTCTTTATTACAAAGTCAGAACATAACAGCTTATTATACAGTAGTATATGGGGATGATGATTTACGCAATATTGAATCAGATTTTATAGGAATGCAAGGAAATCATGTTATCTTAAACATCCCAAATGAAGGTGACCCTATTTGGTTAGAGTGTACAAGTCAAAAAGTGCCTTTTGGTCATATAGTTAATTTTACTGATGATAGAGATGTACTCGTAATAACCCCTGAAGGAGGTCTTATAGAACATACAAGAGTTTATACCAGTAAAGAAAATTATTTAAAATCTGATGCTATTGTTACACTAGATGTTAATGGTGGATTTGAGGCTGAGGTTGTTTCAAAATCGGGAGGATCTCAATATGATGATAGATTAGACCGTATAGTTGATAGCGATCAGAAAGATAGAGTTACTTACTATAAAAGATATTGGGGTTATATAAATGGATTATCTTTAAATGCGATAGATATCAATAATGATAAAAATAAAATAGAAATAACAGAGAAAATAAATATAAAGTCACCGTCATATGCTGTTTCAGCAGGAGGTAAACTACTTATTAAGCCTAATATGTTTAATCGCTTAACTAATGTACCACCAAGATATTCTGAACGTAAATTACCCTTTGTAATACAGCGTGGGTTTTTAGACCAAGATGTATATATAATAAATTTGCCTGAAGGCTTTGCAATAGATGCTTTAGGCGAAGAGAAAGAGATTGAATCTCAATTTGGCACTTATAAGGCAAGCCTTACCAGGCTAAGTGATACACAAGTAAAATACAAACGGTCTTTAGAAATTGTTAAAGGAAATTATAAAAAGGAAGATTATAATGCTTATCGCAGTTTTAGACGCAAAATTGCTAAAGCAGATAAATCATCTTTTGTGCTTAATAAAATAAACTAACCAAATTATATCATGAAAAAATCAATTCTTATTCTACTTATTTTAATTACTACTTACAATGTAAATGCACAAGATTATAAATTTGGAAAAGTATCTCTTGAAGACGTTAAAAATAATGTATATGCAAAGGATACTTCAGCAAGTGCTGTAATACTTCATAAATCAAGAAAAACATATTTTAACCACGAACATCCGGCTGGATGGGTAATTGTTACTGAAATTCAAGAACGTATAAAAATTTTAAATAAAGACGGCTTAGATTATGGAACAAAAGAAATAGGACTATATAGATCTGGTGGAGATAGAGAACGAGTAAACAGTATTAAAGCATATACGTATAATGAAATAGATGGGAAACTCAAATCAGAAAAACTTAAAAAAAATGGCATTTTTAAAAATGAAGTATCTGATAATTGGAATAAAACGTCGTTTACTATGCCAAATGTAAAAGTGGGTTCAGTAGTAGAATGGACTTATAAAATAACTTCTCCATTTTGGAAGATTGATGATTTAATAATTCAGGCAGATATACCAACAGCACACTATTTTGGAAAAATAGATAGACTCTCGTATTTTAATTTTCAAAGAATTGTAAAAGGCGGATTTAGCGTTATACCGAAAGAATATAAAGAGCCTAGAAATCTTAGTATTAGTTATGAATCGGGAACTGCCAACGGTGGGCTAGTACTTACACAAGCAACAAAGACCGCTAAAATTCAAACTACTGAATATGTATCTGAATACGAATTAAGGGATGTGCCTGCATTAAAGGAAGAGCTGTATGTTGATAATATTGATAATTATAGATTTTTAATTACATATGAATTAATGTCTACTCAGTTTCCAAATAGTGGGTTAAAAAAGTATTCTACATCATGGGAAGATGTTGTAAAGACTATTAACAAATCTGAAAATTTTGGTGGACAATTAAAGAAAACAAGATTTTTAAAAGATGATGCAATAATAATAAAATCCAAGGGTACAGCCCCTCTTGAAATTATAAATAATGCATTTGAATTTATAAAAAATAAGATGAGTTGGAATGGTAAAAAACGAGTGAGTACTAGAAATGGTCTTCAGAAGGCCTACAAAGCAAACACAGGTGATTCAGCACAAATTAACTTAATGTTAACGGCATTGTTGAGAGAATGTGGTATTAAGGCAAATCCAGTACTAGTGAGTACTCGAGACCATGGTTTTCCAGTATTTCCAACCTTAGATGGGTTTAATTATGTAGTTGTGTGTGCTGAGATTAATGGCAAAGACATTTTATTAGATGCAACCGAGAAATTAAGTATTCCAGGAATGTTACCTCAAAGAGCATTAAATTGGGAAGGAACTTTGGTGTTAGAAGATGGACGCACAAGAAAAATTGATTTATATCCTAAAAAGTTAAGTTTAGGGAATACAATTATGAATATTACTATAAATAGTGATGGTAGTATAGAAGGAAAACAAAGAACAAGCTATACAAATATGAAAGCTTTACAATTTAGGAAAGAGTATAAAAAATATACTAAAGACGAATACGAGGAAGACTTAATAAACACTTATACATTTGATGATTTAGTAGATTTTGAAGTTAAAAACCTGAAGGAATTGAATAAACCTATAATGGAAACATATGCGTTTGAATTTGACGAAGGTGTGGATGTAATAGGTAATGAAATGTATATTTCACCATTATTCTTTCTAAAGATAAAATCTAATCCATTTAAATTGGAAGAACGAAATTATCCAGTAAATTTTGAATATCCTCAAAGTAGAAAAAAAATAATCAACATAAAAATTCCAGAAGGTTATCAAGTTACATCATTACCTAAGCCAATTAAAGTATCTTTGCCTGAGGGTATGGGCTCATTTCTATTCAATATAAGTGAAGTAAAAGGTGGAGTGAATGTATTGTCAACATTTAAGATTAATTCTGCCATTATTCCGGCTTATAAATATTTAGAGTTAAAAGAGTTTTATAATCAACGTGTTTTAAAAGAAGCAGAAAAAATAGTCCTTACAAAATCATAAAATGAACATACAAAATGCACAACAAATCGTTGATGAGTGGATAAAAACACATGGTGTTCGTTATTTTAACGAGTTAACAAATATGGCACAACTGACTGAAGAAGTTGGTGAAGTGGCTCGTATAATTGCTAGACGTTATGGCGAGCAAAGTGAAAAAGAAAGTGATAAGGATAAAGACTTAGGAGAAGAACTTGCCGATGTTATGTTTGTGGTATTATGTTTGGCAAATCAAACAGGCGTAAACCTTCAGGAAGCATTCGATAAAAAATTAGATTTGAAGGCAAAAAGAGACCATGATAGACATCAAAATAACGAAAAGTTAAAGTAACTTTGCCACGTTCTCAAAAAAAAGAGAATAAATGAGTCAACATGGATATTACACTTCATAAATCTAAAATCGTAAATCGTAGTTCTGAGATTACAATTACAGGTTCTAAAAGTGAATCTAATCGTTTGCTATTATTACAAGCCTTATTCCCAGAACTAGAAATTAACAATCTATCCAATTCTGATGATACACTAGTAATGTCCAAAGCATTAAGGTCATCATCACATAATATTGATGTGCATCATGCGGGTACTGCAATGCGTTTTTTAACGGCTTTTTTTTCCACTCAAAAAGGGAGAGAGGTTATATTAACAGGATCTCACAGAATGCAAGAGCGACCAATACAGATATTGGTGGCAGCCTTGCAACAATTAGGAGCTATAATTACATATGAGAAAATCCCAGGTTATCCGCCGATTAAAATAACAGGAAAAACGCTTACTGAATCTAAAGTCACACTTAAGGCAAATGTGAGTAGTCAATACATATCAGCATTAATGCTTATTGCACCAACGCTTAAAAATGGTTTAGAGTTAACACTTAAAGGCAGAATCACCTCAGTGCCTTATATTAATATGACCTTGAGTTTATTAAACCAAATTGGTATTGAAACATCTTTTAATGAAAATGTGATTGTAATAAAGCCAGCTCTTCAGAACCTAATATCCAAAGCTATTACCGTCGAGTCTGATTGGTCGTCGGCATCATATTATTATAGTATTGTCGCATTAAGTGATGTAGGTAACGAAATTAAATTGTCAGCTTACAAGAGAGAAAGTTTACAAGGCGATTCAATTTTAGCTAAAATTTATAGAGCTTTTGGTGTAGAAACCACATTTAATGAAGAATCCATAGTGCTTAAAAAAGTATCAGTTGCTAATAATGATTTGTTAATCAAATGGGATTTATCTAATGCACCAGATATTGCTCAGACTATTGCAGTAACATGTTTAGGCTTAGAATTAGGATGTGAATTATCAGGATTACACACATTAAAAATTAAAGAGACAGATAGGCTTGAGGCGCTTAAAATCGAAATAGAAAAATTTGGAACTCAAGTTGAAATTACACAAGACACCTTAAGTATCTCAAGTGTTGTACCTTTAAATAATGATGTGTCAATAAATACTTATAACGATCATAGAATGGCAATGGCATTTGCGCCTTTAGCATTAAAAAACGGGTTTAAGTTAAATGATGCTAATGTAGTTTCTAAATCATATCCAAATTTTTGGGTAGATCTTCAAAAAATAGGCTTCTCATTAAGTGAATCTTAAAATAAAGAGGCAAATACTTGACAAGGCCTAATTTGAGATTGTATATTTGCAACTTTCAAAAAATAAATAAATATAAAAATTTATAAATGAAATTATCACACTTTCAATTTACACTTCCAGAAGAATTATTAGCAGAATATCCATCAGAGCACAGAGACGAATCGAGATTAATGGTTCTGAACAGAAAAGAGCAAACTATAGAACATAAGCAATTTAAAGATATTATTGATTACTTTGATGAGGACGATGTAATGATTCTCAATAATACAAAAGTGTTTCCTGCAAGATTATTTGGTAACAAAGAAAAGACAGGAGCGAGAATTGAAGTGTTTTTATTACGAGAACTAAATGCTGAACAACGTCTTTGGGATGTGTTGGTTGATCCTGCAAGAAAAATAAGAATAGGAAACAAGTTATATTTTGGAGATGATGATATGTTAGTCGCTGAGGTAATTGATAATACAACCTCAAGAGGTAGAACTTTACGATTTTTATATGATGGTTCGTATGGTGAATTTAGAAATAAATTAAACGAATTAGGACAAACTCCATTACCAAAATATATAAAGAGAGAGGTTGAGCCTCAAGATGAAGAACGTTATCAAACTATTTTCGCAAAGAATGAAGGCGCTGTAGCAGCTCCAACAGCAGGATTGCATTTTTCTAAACACTTATTAAAACGTTTAGAAATTAAGGGTATCGATTTTGCAGAAATCACATTGCATGTAGGTTTAGGAACTTTTAATCCAGTTGAGGTAGAAGATCTTTCAAAACATAAAATGGATAGCGAAGAGATTTCTATAAATATTGTTGCTACAGACACTATTAATAATGCTCTAAAAAATAAAAGACGTATTTGTGCAGTTGGTACCACAGCAATGAGAGCTGTAGAAAGTGCGGTGTCGTCTAGTGGTACACTTAACGAATACACAGGTTGGACTAATAAATTTATCTTTCCGCCATACGAATTTAGTATTGCCAATTGTATGATTACTAACTTTCATACACCAAAATCTACTTTATTAATGATGGCTTCCGCTTTTGCAGGGCATGACTTTATAAAGAAAGCTTATGATGAGGCTATTAAAGAAGGCTATCAGTTTTACAGTTATGGTGATGCTATGTTAATTATATAATTTACAATGAGCCTCGTTTTTCGAGGCTTTTTTATACTACTTTTTAAGGCACAATTTTGTACGATAATGACAGTTAAAAAAAAAGACATACGTGCGTTAACCAAAGATCAGCTACGAGATTTTTTTGTTAGTCAGGGTGATAAAGCATTTCGTGGCAATCAAGTGTATGAATGGTTGTGGCAAAAAGCTGCACATAGTTTTGATGATATGACCAATATCTCAAAACAAACACGCCATATGCTGGAAGATAATTTTGTAATTAATCATATTAAGGTCGATAGCATGCAACGCAGTAATGACGGTACTGTAAAAAATGCAGTAAGACTGCATGACGGATTGATTGTAGAATCTGTTTTAATTCCAACTAAAACACGTACTACGGCGTGTGTGTCTAGTCAAGTGGGCTGTAGTTTAGATTGTAAATTTTGCGCAACAGCAAGTCTTAAGCAAATGCGTAACTTAAATCCAGATGAGATATACGACCAAGTAGTCGCTATTGATAAAGAGAGTAAATTATATCATAATCGTCCTTTAAGTAATATTGTATTTATGGGCATGGGAGAACCGCTTATGAACTACAATAATGTTATCAAGGCTATTGATAAAATCACATCTCCAGAAGGTTTAGGCATGTCTCCAAAGCGTATTACAGTTTCTACATCTGGTGTTCCAAAAATGATTAAAAAAATGGCTGATGATACTGTAAAATTTCATTTGGCGGTCTCTTTGCATTCAGCAATTGATGCCGTGCGAACATCCATAATGCCATTCAATACAACTTTTCCTTTAAAAGATTTAAAAGAAGCCTTAGAATATTGGTACGCCAAAACAAACCGAATGGTGAGTTATGAATATATAATCTGGAAAGGGATTAATGACTCGCAAAAAGATATTGATGCCTTGGTTAAATTTTGTAAACAAGTGCCATGTAAAGTAAATATTATTGAGTATAATCCTATTGATGATGGCGAGTTTCAACAGGCTTCAAGCGAGGTGTTAAATAATTATATTTACGCTTTAGAAAGAAACAGAATTGTAGTTAATGTACGCAGAAGCAGAGGAAAAGACATTGATGCTGCTTGTGGACAATTAGCTAATAAAAGTTGATAAAACTTCACGGTTTTTAATTGTGATTTCCGTAAAATTGTCATTCCCGTGAAAACGGGAATCTATTAGTATTTAAGTAATTTACTAAAATCACTTTCCCTTTTTTTATTGGTTTCATTTGAAATGCTATCTTTGATTCATCGTATGAAAATTGTTGAGCAAATAAAACAGCCCATTGCCTTTGAAATGGAACTTTTCGAGCAAAAGTTCCTCATTTCAATGTCTTCTAAGGTAGCTCTACTTAACCGAATTACACATTATATTGTAAACAGAAAAGGCAAACAAATGCGACCTATGTTTGTGTTTTTAGTATCTAAAATGGTTGCCAATGGCGAAGTTAGCGATAGAACCTATAGAGGTGCTTCAGTTATTGAATTAATACATACTGCCTCACTTGTTCATGATGATGTGGTCGATGATAGTAACCGTCGTCGTGGTTTTTTCTCCATAAATGCACTTTGGAAAAACAAAATCGCAGTTTTAATTGGCGATTTCTTTTTGTCAAAAGGCATGTTAATGTGTATTGATAACAATGACTTTGACCTATTAAAAATTATTTCAGTTGCTGTACGAGAAATAGTTGAAGGCGAACTACTGCAAATAGAAAAAGCCCGACAATTAAATATTACCGAAGATGTATATTATGAAATTATTCGCCAGAAAACAGCAACCTTAATTGCAGCTTGTTGTAGTCTTGGTGCAGCTTCAGTAAAGCCAGAATCTCAGGATGTAGAAACCATGCGTAAGTTTGGAGAACTTATTGGGATGGCGTTTCAAATTAAGGATGATTTGTTTGATTACGGACAAGAAAAAATAGGCAAGCCCACAGGTATTGATATTAAAGAACAAAAAATGACCCTGCCTTTAATTCATGTGCTTAATAACTGTACTTTCAAAGACAAAAAATGGCTCATCAATTCTATTAAAAATCACAATAAGGACAGAAAACGTGTTAAGGAAGTGATTGCTTTTGTTAAAGATAATGGAGGCTTGGAGTATGCTATTACTAAAATGAAAACTTTTCAAGCCGAAGCTTTACAAATACTCCAAAATTACCCAGAGTCTGAGTATAAGAATTCGCTAGAACTGATGGTAAATTATGTAATTGAACGGAAGAAATAATATTTTTATTTTTAAATCCTTCTGACCTTTAGTCTTATAACCGAAGACTTTAGTATTATTAAAAAAAATATTTTCACCTTCAGGCAACCTTTTGTACAATTATTGCGTCTTTATAAATAGAAGATAAAATGAATACCCTTTTGAAAGTCATTCAACTATATAAAAACGAAGCGCAGCTTATTAAAAAAGCATCGCAAAATCATCGTGAAGCACAACATATGTTGTACCAGTTACATGCGTCAAAAATGTTAAGTGTGTGCAGGTATTATATAAATGATGTTCAACAAGCAGAAGAAGTGATGCTCAATGGGTTTTTTAAAGTGTTTACCAAGATAAAACACTTTAAAAGTGAAGGTAGTTTTGAAGGTTGGATAAGACGTATTATGGCACGAGAAGCAATTTCGTTTCTACGACAAAAAAAACAGTTAGAGTTTGCTACAGATAATATGGAAGTTTATGATGCACAAACCAACAACATTAAAATGGAAATGGATGTAGCCGAAATACAACAGCTTATTGATAATCTTCCAGAAGGCTACCGAATGGTATTTGTAATGTATGCCATTGAAGGATATAAACATAATGAAATAGCAGCATTGCTAAATATAACCGTAGGCACATCAAAGTCACAGTTATTTAAAGCACGAAAAGTATTACAACAATATTTACACATATTAAACACAACAAGTAATGGCACCAATTAAATTTGAAAATGACTTAAAGGACAAGTTGGAGCAGCGTAAGTTTCAACCAAGTGCAGATGCTTGGAAAAATCTACAAGAGAGGTTGGATACCAACCAGAATAAGAGAAAAAACAAAGACTATTGGAGGTTTGCTATTGCTGCAAGTTTTGTAGGGATTTTAATTATAAGTTCTATATTTTTTAATAAAAACCAAAGCGATACTATTGAACCAACACTGGTAAATACTGAAGAACTACAAAAATCTAAAGCAATTGATAAGGTTGCTAATCCAATTACAAAAGAAACTGAAATAGTAGCAGAAAGCCCCAAAACTAAAAAAGATAAACCTGTTACTAAAAAATCACTCACTAAGAAAGCATCTGAGTCTAACCCTCCACTACAACAAAAACAAAAAGTACTTATTAAAGGAGAAGCTAAAGCTGTTGTAGCACAAACTGAAACGAAAATTAACATCAAAGAAACTGTTGTTAAAACCATTGAAAAACTAAGTTTTGAAGAGATAAAAATTCAGGAAATAGTTGCTCAGGTGGAAGCACTTAAAAAAGTGAATAATACAGTTAGCGATGCCGAAATAAATGCCTTGTTAGACCAAGCACAAAAGGAAATTTTGTTACACAAGTTATATAATGAAACTACAAAAAAGGTAGATGCTAACGCCTTACTTGAAGATGTAGAAGCAGATTTGGAACAATCTTTTAGAGATCGTGCATTTAAGGCTATAAAATCTGGATACAAATATGTTAAAACTGCAGTAGCTGAACGAAATAACTAAATAAAATTAATCAGAAAAACAACTTTTATTCTCTCCTATGGAGAATTGTCACGAAGTGACAGAGAGGATCATCAATTAATCAATTGTCCATTATGGACCCAAAAACGAACAGTTATGCAAACAATTACTAAATATCTAATATTATTAATCTTAAATTTAAGTATTACACAGGTAAGTGCTCAACAAGAAACAAAGTTATCAAACAAGCAAAAGATTGAGAATTTACAAAGTGTAAAACAAACTATAAAAAATGAAGAACGTGAATTATTAAAAGCAGAAGTTGAAGCGATTAATATCCGCTTAGACAAAGGAGAAATTTTACAAGCAGAAGCCAATCGATTAAAAAAGGAAGCAGCAAAAAAGCATGCGTTAAACATTGAGAATAAAATTGCCATTATAGACAATAAAATTGCGCTTTTACAACGTAATAACTACAAACTTGATTCAGAAAATGAGAATAGATTTGGAATTTTAATTAGCAATAAAGTATTTAGCGTTAAGGGAAACAAAAAACCAATAAAGTACGATATCCGAACATCCAATGATTTTCTATTTGCAATTGGATTTAATAATGCAATTATAGAAGGAAAGAGTTTGGATGATTCACCTTATAAAATTGGTGAGTCTGGTTTTGTAGAACTAGGTTGGAATTGGAAAACTAGACTACTGAAAAATTCTAATTTTATTCGTCTTAAATACGGATTTTCATTTCAATGGAATAAACTTAACCCAAAAAACAATAAGTATTTTGTTCAAGATGGAGAAGTGACATCCCTTGAAGAATTCCCAACCAATCTTAAAAAATCAAAGTTTCGAACGACTAACTTGGTTTTCCCTTTATATTTTGAATTTGGTCCTTCAAGAAAATTAGAAAGAGAAAATCGTGTTAGATACATAAATAATAATAAGTTTAAAATTGGTTTTGGTGGTTATGCTGGATTTAATATAGGAACTAAACAAAAACTAAAATACATAAATGATGGTGAAAATGTAAAAGACAAACTAAAAGGAGGTTATAATACTAATAGTTTTGTTTATGGTTTAGGCGGTTACATAGGTGTTGGCAATACTGCATTATATATAAAGTACGATTTGTCACCAATTTTTGAAGATCAAGCAATAAAACAAAATAATATTTCGGTAGGATTACGATTTGATATGGATTAAAGTAGAAAAAACTAATAATTGGGTTTGTTAAATGTATCAAACTCAATTATTGTTTATATTAGTTAAAATATAAGCCCTAAATTATTAAGCCCTGTAAAGTCTAGGTTATAGAAATAACCCCTCCAAAAATTCCCTGTTCCTTTGTATTTCCATACAACTTCATTATTAGGAGTAACTTCCCAATATCCATAATCTGGTTCACAAATAAGTGTATTTCCATTACTTAATCTTACAGCTCCACCCAATCTAGGAAAATAAAGATTAGAATCAGTAAAACTCCAGACAACATTAGGCTCATTATTTGTATTAGCAACTAAATTAAAATTGTCTGGTATGTCTAATTCATAAATAGTAGACTGTTCAGCAGTCTTGCCATTACCATAAATTAAAATATTACCTTCTCCAGGAACACCATTTTCAAGTAAATTAGCAAAGTGAATTGCGTCGAATAAAGGTGTGCCCTGAGTATTATTATAAGCCAATGGATTTCCAAATCTATATATTAAGTCACCACCTTTATCATAATTCCCTCCTGTAGTTCCTGTAGCCTCTACTGTAGTTGTACTGTGATCTATTACCCAAACCTCATTATAAAAATTAACGCTCATATAAATGATATCTTTATTAACATCATAGTCGATTGAATTAGCATGCATGATATCACCACTACCATTATTTGCATAATTAATATTAATCAGTTGAGGATTATTGGCTAAAATGCCATAATTTGGAAGGTTAGAGTCTATATCTTGAATAATATGATTCCATGAACTCCATTCCCAGACAATTTGGTCTGTAGATGGATTGACTTCAATTATTTTTTCTGGAATAATATCAGTTGTTGTTTGTACACCAGATTGTTGCGCCAATGCTACATTGATAGATTCCCAAGTCAAAATTAGTACATGGCCATTTGGCAATAATTCAACATCGTGATGGGCTATGTGGGTAGATGATGAATATTCATATTCCCAGTCTATACTCATGTCTGGATTTATAATCCTTACAATTCCTCCAACTCCTCCAGCAGATATTGCAGGATTATCTACTTTAAACATTCCAATAACACGACCATCTGGTAATAACTCTAAATCATTACCCATATTCTTATTAAAGAACCAATTAAATAAACATTCTCCTTCTTTATTTACTAAATAAGCATTTGGCTGTCCATTTTCAATTAATAATACCAAACCGTTCTGAAACTTATTTGGCACATAAACTTCTATTTCTTCGCTTAAAACAGGATCTTTAGTTTCATTATCTGTTATTGAACTATTATTTGAACAATTAAATATTACAAAAAGTAGTAAAATTAAAGATATTTGATTTCTTCTTTTCATTTTTTATTTAAAGGTACTTATTTTTTAGAATTTGCAATAAACTTAAAATTATAAATAATAAACAAAATACTTTTATTTATTTTTACATCTACTAAATATTTATAATTGATATCAAAATCCACCATAGACCAAGTGTTTGAAACTGCTCGTGTAGAGGAGGTTATTGGCGATTTTGTAAATCTCAAAAAAGCGGGTTCTAATTTTAAAGGTCTAAGCCCTTTTAGTGAAGAGCGTACACCAAGTTTCATGGTGTCTCCAGTAAAGCAAATTTGGAAAGATTTTTCTAGCGGAAAAGGAGGGACTGTGGTTTCTTTTTTAATGGAGCATGAACACTTTACCTATCCCGAAGCCATAAAATATTTAGCAAAAAAATACAATATTGAAATAGAGGAAACTCAGCAAACGGATGAGCAAAAAGAAGAGGCAGGAGAACGTGAAAGTATGTTTTTGGTAAGCGAATTTGCGAATACTTATTTTCAAAACATTTTACATAAAACCGACCAAGGTAAAGCTATTGGTTTGAGTTACTTTAAAGAACGTGGATTTACAGATGAGACCATAAAAAAATTCCAATTAGGATATGCTCTTGATGAGTGGCAAGCCTTTACTGACGAAGCCATAAAAAAAGGTTATCAACTTAAATATCTAGAAAAGACAGGACTTACAATTGTAAAAGATACTTCGACAGGCTCAGCACAAGTCAAAATATTTGATCGTTTTAAAGGCCGCGTTATGTTTCCTATTCACAGTATGTCTGGTCGTGTTTTGGGTTTTGGAGGTCGAATTTTAGCAAATAATAAAAATGCAGCAAAGTATTTAAATTCTCCAGAAAGTGATATTTATCATAAAAGTAAAGTATTGTATGGTATTTATTATGCAAAGCAAAGCATCGCCAAGGAGGACAATTGCTTTCTAGTTGAAGGTTATACAGATGTGATTCAATTGTATCAAAAAGGCATTAAAAATGTGGTGTCTTCTTCAGGAACAGCATTAACTTCAGAACAAATACGACTTATAAATCGGCTTACAAAAAATATTACTGTGCTTTTTGATGGTGATGCCGCAGGAATTAGAGCTTCACTTCGTGGGATCGATCTTATTTTAGAACAAGGCATGAATGTTAAGGTTTGTACGTTCCCAAATGGTGAAGACCCTGATAGTTTTGCTAAGCAAAATACGTTTGAGGAATTAACTTCGTATCTTGAAGAGAATGCTAAAGATTTCATTGCTTATAAGGTATCTTTGTTAATGGAAGACGCTAAGAATGACCCTGTTAAAAAAGCAGCTCTTATTAGAGATATGGTCACTAGTATTTCTAAAATTCCGGATCGTATTCAAAAAGAAATCTACGTTCAGGAATGTGCTAAAATAATGGATATTAGCGAAGACGTGCTTTTTAGCACACTAGCACAAATTGGTAAAAAAGAATTACAAGAGGCTAATAAATCGTATAAAAAAGAACAAAAAGCGTTTGAAGTTGTAAAACATAAGCAGTCTACTAAAAAAGTAGATATTCAATATGAATTAGAACACAAAATCATAGAAACCTTATTGCTTTATGGTAATAAAACTGAGGAGTTTGAAGATTTAGTGTTAAAGGAAAATGAAGCTGGCGAACTAATATTAGAACCCGTTGTACACCAAGCTAAAGTATTTGAAAAAATTTACTTGGACTTACAAGAAGATGAGATGGAGTTTACAAATGATAAGTTTAGAACGCTTTATTATACAATCATTGATACTTTAAACCAAAATCCTGATTTTGCTTTAGAAAGTTTTGTGAATAAAGTTGATTCTGAAATGGCAAATGACGTTACCACCATTTTAATGAATGACGAACGCTATACTTTGCATGATTGGGAACGCAATAATATTTTTCCAAAATCTAAAACACATGGCATTGCCCAATTAGTTAATGAAACTATTTTAAGTTTACGTTGTTTTTTAATTGATCAAAAAGTAAGTGATTTTAAACAGGAAACCATAGACAACCCTACAAATTCTAAAGCTGTTTTAGAAGATGTGATGAATTATTCCAATTTAAAAATGCTGCTGTCTAGAAAGCTAAATAGGGTTTTATAAATTAGCCTAACTCCAAATGCCTTGCTTGATTTACTAAATCTACCAAATTAGTAACATTTAATTTTTTCATAAGTCTCGCTTTATACGTACTCACGGTTTTTTCATTAATATCAAGCTCTTTTGCAATTTCTTTATTTCGCCTTCCGGAAGACAATAATTTCAACACTTCAACTTCACGCGTAGAAAGCTTTTTATAAAGCCTACTAGGTTTGTTTCCACGCTCATCAAAAGCTAAGCGTTGTGCTAAATTATTACTAATGTAAATTCCACCATTGTACACTTTTAAAATGGCATCTTTAATGGTTTGTGTACTTACTGTTTTTGTAAGATACCCAGACGCTCCAGCTTTAATGGTGCTCACAGCATAAATTTCTTCAGGATGTGTACTGAACATAATCACTTTTACATCACTATATTCCTTTTTCAATGTTCTAAGGGCTGTAATTCCATTAAGTTCGGGTAAATCAATTTCTGAAAGAACAACATCCACATTAGTTTTTCCTACAAAGTCAAATAATTCTTTTCCAGTAGTAACACTTCCAATTACTTGAATGTCGGGAGAGGACTCAAATAGCATTTTAAGCCCAGTTCTAATAATAGGATGATGGTCTGCAACCAATACCTTAATCATGACTAGAGTTTTTATTAATTAATAAATAGGAAAACATAAACTTAAAAAACAAGCTAAGTTTATGGTTATTGTGGAGATATTGTAAATTTAATCAAAAAATTAATGTAAATCGTAGTTTTGACTGATAAAATTAAGAATTTTACTTCAAATGCTTAGGAATTTCACAAACAGGAATAGCAATCATTTTGTGCTTATTAGCTGAATTATAGCGTTTAAAGATTTGAAAAACTTCTTTTTCACGATGTTTAAAATCGTCAACTTTTTTTCCTTCAGCATCCATTTGCATTGCCCATTCCAACTCATCATAGTTAGCACCAATTTGATCTTCGTCTGTTCTATCATCTCCCCAAAGCCCATCTGTAGGAGCTGCATCAATAATTTCTTGATTGATTCCTAAGTGTTTAGCAATGGTGTAAACTTCAGATTTATACAAATCGGCAATTGGACTTAAATCTACTCCACCATCACCATACTTTGTGTAAAAGCCTATACCAAAATCTTCAACTTTATTTCCTGTTCCAGCAACTAAATATTTATGTAATGCTGCAAAGTAATACAATGTTGTCATTCGTAATCGGGCTCGCGTATTTGCCAGTGACATAAATCGTTCTTTTTCATTTTTAACAGTGGGTAAAACATCAATTAAATTATCAAAAACAGGCGATAGTTCAACTTCAATAGTATTTATATTTGTAAAATTATCCTTGAGCCAATTAATATGGTTTATGGCTCTACTTACTTGAGATTTAGCTTGATGTATGGGCATTTCAACACACAAAAGATCTAAACCTGTTTTAGCGCATAAGGCTGAAGTAACTGCAGAATCGATACCTCCTGAAATTCCAATAACAAATCCATTAACTTTAGCCGATGTTGCATAATCCTTAAGCCAATTTACAATGTGGTCAATAACTTTTTCAGTATTCATTAATTGCGGATTTTATTATAAAGAATGGTACATTTGCCAAACAAAAATAAGCATTAGAGTAATTAATAAAAATTAATATCGTTTAAGTTTGATAACTTCTTTATATGAATAAATTTCTTATTATTATTATTATCGTGGCTGCATCTTTTACATTGTCATGTAAAACAGATAGTAAATTAGAGTATGAAATATCTAAAATTGATACTGAAGTTACTATTGAGAGGTTTGATCAGTTTTTTGCAAATGCTAAACCAAATGACTTACAACAATTAAAGAAATCGTATCCTTTTATGTTCTCTAAACGCTATAATGATTCTGTGTGGATTAACAGGCTTAATGATACCTTACAAAAACAATTAAATGCAGAAGTAAATAAAATTCATGGTGATTTTGCACAAAGCAAAGAAGAGATTCAAGACTTATTTCGGCATTTAAAATATTACTATAAAACGTTTAAGACACCAAGAGTAATTACTGTAATTTCGACGGGAGTTGATTATAGAAATAAGGTTATTGTTACAGACTCTATTGCTCTTATTGCCTTAGACACATATTTAGGAGAGGACCATTTTTTTTATAGTGGTATGTACCAATATATAAAACAAAACCTAAAACCTTCTCAAATTGTTCCAGATTTAGCTGTGCAATATGCGCAACAACATATTTATCAGTATAGAAGAAAAACACTTTTAGACGAAATGATTTATTTTGGAAAAATATTATATTTTAAAGATGTAATGCTTCCAAATATTTCTGACCAAGAAAAAATGGGTTACACCAAAGCACAATTAGATTGGGCACAAGATAACGAAAGCAATATTTGGCGGCACTTTGTAGAAAAGGAACTCTTGTTTAGCACCGATTCAAAATTGGCTTCACGATTTATAAATCCAGCCCCTTTTTCTAAGTTTAATTTAGAATTAGATAGCGAGTCTCCTGGGCGATTAGGACAATATATGGGTTGGCAAATTGTAAAGTCTTATGCCAAGAATAACGAAGTGTCTTTGCAAGACATATTGAATATGAATGCCGAAGACATTTTTAATAAATCAAAATTTAAACCACGCAAATAATGGCAAAAACAATAACTTCAAAA
>CAYQME010000030.1:0-29280 GCA_964418645.1 uncultured Flavobacteriaceae bacterium | reverse complement strand
GAATTAGAAGCACCTCAACCAACTGGAATGGTTATGGTGGTTATGGATTCTGGAGAATCGGGAGAGCTTTATAAAAATATTAAAGAAGATAGATATGCCGACCATAACGAAATGTTTGGAAAAGTTTTTTTGATTCAAGATACGTTAAGAAAAATAGATTGGAAACTTGGTGGTAAAGAAACTAAAAACATTGGAGAATACACGTGTTATAAGGCAACTACGACACGTATGGCAGAGGTTGTTAAAACCGGCATTAGTATTAATGGTGATAAAGATTTAGATGAAGACACAGAACCTAAAATGGAAGAAATAACAGTTACAGCATGGTATACACCACAAATATCAATTAATAATGGACCTGCTAATTATCATGGATTACCAGGTTTAATTCTAGAAGTTCATGATGGTCCTGAAACTTTAATTTGTAGTAAAATAGTTTTAAATCCAAAAGACAAAATAGAAATTAAAGAACCTACAAAAGGTAAAAAAGTAACTCAAAAAAAGTTTGATGCTATTATGGCGAAGAAAATGAAAGAAATGGAAAATCGCTATCAAAGAGAAGACCATGATGGTGATGGAATTACTATAGAGATAAAGGGTTGATTTTTTTAAGAATACTTTAACTTATGGTACTTAAACTAACGTTTAATTTAGCAGTCTAATTAGTGTTAAAATAGTTTAACACTCAACCAATAAGGCTTTACTATCATGAAATCAAATTCTATTAAATTAATTGTTGGCTTTTTAGTGCTTATTATTTCAACTACTGCCTTTGCACAAGAATTTCAAGGGAAAGCATATTATTTTTCTAAGACGAGTATTGATATGACCAATTTTGGTGGTCGTGAAATGAGTCCGGATAGGAAAAAGCAAATTGCTGATCGTATGAAAAGTGCTTTTGAAAAAGTTTATGTTTTAACCTTCAACAAGGAGGAATCTAGTTATAAAGAAGAAGAAGTGCTAGAAGCACCAGGACAAGGAGGTTTTAGAATGATGATGGGAAGTTTTACAGGAGGTGCGCAATACAAAAATGTAAAAGAACAACGCTTATTACAAGAACAAGAATTTTTTGGAAAGCAGTTTTTAATAAAGGATTCGTTGCCAAAATTAGAATGGAAACTGGGAAGCGAAACCAAACAAATTGGGAAATATATGTGCTTTAAAGCTACGGCTGTTAAAAAGGTTGACGAATTAGATTTTAGAAGTATGAGAAGGCGTAATACTGATGAAAATGAAGAAAGTAAAAAGGCTAAAGATTCTACAGAAGTAAAAGACCCTATGGATGAAGTTGAAATCCCAAAGGAAATCACTGTTACCGCTTGGTACACACCTCAAATACCAATTAATCAAGGACCTGGAGAATATTGGGGACTTCCAGGGTTAATACTTGAAGTAAATGCGGATAGAACAACCATTTTATGTTCAAAAATTGTAATGAATCCGAGCGAAAAAGAAGCCTTTAAGATTCCATCAAAAGGGAAAGAAGTTACCAAACAAGAATACAGTGATATTATGAAAAAGAAAATGAAAGAAATGAGTGAGATGTTTAGAAATCGAAGAGGTAGAGGAGGCGATAGAATCAGACATTAAATTTGTTTTTCAAAAAACTAATCAATCAAAACAGCAAGAAAAATCACATGAAATATATTTTTACACTAGTGCTATTTACTATAGCAAGCATAAGTTTTGCTCAAATTAAAGTAACAGGTGTCGTGAAAGACAGTATTGGCACACCTTTAGAATTAGCCAATATTATAGCTATTAATCAAGATACTAAGGCATTAGATTCTTATGGGATTACAAACGATAAAGGATTTTATAAGCTAAATTTAAAATCTAATTCTGCCTATAAGATTCAAGTGAGTTATATTGGTAAAAAAACCTTGGAAACGATTATTAATATTGTGACTGAAGATATTGTAAAAGACTTTACTTTACAAAATGACAATGCTTTAGACACCGTAGAACTCACTTACGAAATGCCAGTTTCTGTTAAAGGAGATACCTTAATTTATAACGCCGATTCTTTTAAAAGAGAGACAGATAAAAAACTTGGAGATGTTTTAAAGCGGCTTCCAGGAGTTGAAATAAATGACGAAGGTGAAATTGAAGTTGAAGGGAAAACTGTAGAAAAAGTAATGGTGGAAGGGAAAGATTTTTTTGATGGAGACACTAAGTTAGCCACAAAGAATATTCCAGCAGATGCTATTGATAAAGTGCAGGTATTAAAAAATTACGATGATATAGGACAACTTAGTAATGTAAGAAGCAATGAAGATAGAATTGCGATTAATATCAAACTTAAAGAAGGTAAAAAACGTTTTTGGTTTGGTGAGATTACTGCAGGAGCTGGTTTTGACGAGCGTTATTTAGTGCATCCTAAACTGTTTTATTACAGCCCTAAATACAGTGTTAACATTATTACAGATCTGAATAATATTGGAGAAGTTCCATTTACCAGACGCGATTATTTTAATTTTAGTGGCGGCTTTAGATCGTTCAATTCTAGTAGCGGTACTAGTTTCAATGTTGCCAGTGCAGATATGGGTTTTTTAACAACACAGAATAATAGAGCTAAAGCTATTGATACCAAGTTTGCAGCAGCAAATTTTAGCTATGCTCCAAAAAAGACGTTAGATTTAAGTGGTTTTGCTATATATTCAGGAACACGAACCGATATTCAACAAAATAGTTTACGGTCATATATCCCTTCAGAAGATGGTACTATAACACCACCAGACGAAGCTACTACAACCAATACAAATCAAAAAAGTGATTTAGGATTGTTTAAATTAAGTGCAAGTTATAAACCAAATAGTAATAATCATTTAGATTATGATGCTTTTGGTAGAATCTCTAAACAAAATGAATTTCAAGATTTTTTCTCTTCAATTGTTTCAAATGTCGATCAAAATCAAGAGCAAAACCCATTTAGTATCAATCAAAATTTTAACTATTATTATACCTTAAATGAAAAAAATATTTTTGCGTTTTATGCGCAACAGTTATGGCAAGACGAAGACCCTTTTTACAATGCTATTTTAGAGCAAAATGCACAATTTACTTTTGATGGTATTTTAGGTTTAGACCCAAACCAATCCGGTTTTAATTTGGTACAAAATAAACGTGTAAAAACAAATAAGCTAGATGCAAAACTAGATTATTGGTATGTGTTAAATAATAAAAGCAACATTAACTTTTCGTTTGGAACAATTTTGAGTACGCAAAGATTCAATTCGGAAATATATCAAATTTTAGATAATGGTAGTAAATTTGAATTGAACACTGCGCAAACAGATGTGATAAATGATATTAAATATAATTTTAGCGATGTTTATTTGGGATTTCATTACCGATTAAAAACAGGAAAGTTTACAATAACTCCAGGATTTTCAGTACATGCGTACACAACAAAAAATCAACAATTTAATTCGGAAACCAAAGATAATATTTATAGAGTCCTTCCAGATTTTAATACAAGAATTCAGCTTAAAAAGAGCGAGAATCTTAATTTTAGATACACGATGCAAACCAGTTTTACCGATGTAAATCAACTTGCAGAAGCTAGTGTGCTTAATAATTATAATGCCTTATATCAAGGAAACAGAGATTTAGAAGAGTCCTTATCTCACAATTTAAGATTAAGCTATTTTAGTTTCAATATGTTTAATTACACTAATGTATTTGCATTTATAAATTATAGTAAACGCATAGATCAAATAAGAAGCCAATCTCAATTTATAACAATCCCGAATCCCATTCTTGGTGAGCCAGACATACAAACCACCAATCGCTTTTCTACGCCTTTTAATTCGAATTTTGCTGATGAAAGTTTGTCGTTTAATGGACGTTTTGAACGTACGTTTGGAAAGATAAAAGCATCAATTAGAGGAAATTTATCGTATTCTAAATTCAATCAGTTTGTAAATAACACACGTAGTGTTAATGAGTCGTTTACCCAATCGTACCGTACACAATTAAGTACAAACTTTAGAAATGCACCCAATGTAGATTTTGGTTATAACCTTACAATTAACGAATATGACCAAGGTAATGGGCGCTCAAAATTCTTTACAAATAGTCCGTTTATTAATATCTATGCCTATTTTTTAAAAGGTTTTACCTTTAGAGCAGATTACTCCTATTATAACTACAAGAATGAAGTTGAAACTTTAAATAATTATAGTTTTTTAGATGCAAGTTTAGCCTATCAAAAAAAGGATAGTAAATGGGAATACAAATTGGGTGTTACCAATTTGTTAGATACCGCATCTCTAAATCAAGACAATACAAACACATTGTTTACAAGTACAAGTGAATATTTTATACAGCCGCGTTATGTGGTATTGAGTATAAAATATGATTTGTAAATTTGAAATTTAATCATAAAAAAGCCTCATAATACTTACGTTTTGAGGCTTTATATTATTTAATTAGATTGAGATTACAATCCAAAAGCAGTTTTCACTTTATCTATATAATCTAATTTCTCCCAAGTAAAAAGTTCTACGTCAACAGTTTTGGAATCACCATTTGGTTGTGTAAAAGTTTTCGAAACAACTTCATTTTCACGTCCCATATGTCCATAGGCAGCAGTTTCTAAATACATTGGTTGGCGTAATTTTAAACGTTCCTCAATAGAAGCAGGTCTCATATCAAAGAGATCAGACACCTTTTCAGATATTTCACTATCAGTCATATTAAACGAGCAAGTGCCATATGTATCTACAAAAATTCCCATAGGTTCGGCTACTCCAATGGCATAACTTACCTGCACTAAAATTTCATCACAAATACCTGCTGCAACTAAGTTTTTAGCAATATGTCGTGTAGCATATGCAGCACTTCTATCTACTTTGCTTGGATCTTTCCCCGAAAAAGCACCGCCACCATGTGCTCCTTTACCACCATAAGTGTCTACTATAATTTTTCGTCCTGTAAGTCCAGTATCTCCATGTGGACCACCAATTACAAATTTTCCTGTTGGATTGATGTGGTAAGAAATATTGTTATTAAATAAAGCTTTAATATTTTCTGGAAGTTTAGCAACTACTCTTGGAATTAGTATTTCAATAATATCTTTTCTAATTTTGGCTAGCATGGCTTCATCTTCATCAAAATCGTCATGTTGTGTAGAAACCACAATGGCATCAATACGTTGTGGGACATTATCATCACTATACTCAATAGTAACCTGACTTTTAGAATCTGGGCGTAAATAAGTAATGTCTTTATGCTCTCTTCGTAGTTCTGCAAGTTCAATAAGAATTCTATGGGCTAAGTCTAATGCCAAAGGCATATAATTTTCGGTTTCGCGCGTAGCATAGCCAAACATCATACCTTGGTCTCCAGCCCCTTGTTGTGCTTTTTGGTCTCTATCTACACCACGATTAATATCATCAGACTGTTCATGTATTGCTGAAAATACACCACAAGAATTACCATCAAACATATATTCGCTTTTAGTATATCCAATTTTGTTAATAGTATTTCTAGCTATTTTTTGAACGTCTAAATAGGTGTTCGACTTTACTTCACCAGCAAGTATAACTTGTCCAGTAGTGACTAAGGTTTCGCAAGCAACTTTGGAGTTGCTATCAAAGGCTAAAAAATGATCAATTAAAGCATCGCTAATTTGATCTGCTACTTTATCAGGATGTCCTTCAGAAACGCTTTCTGAGGTAAATAAATAAGACATAAATATCTATAATTATTAGATTAATAATATAAAAGATTTGACGAAAATCTCAACGGTAGATTACACAGTTCTTTAGCAATTTTTTTTGAGGTTGCAATCTGTCAAATCTTTCCTCTTATTATAAGGGGCAAAAGTACATATAATATTATAACTATGAAATAAAGTTTAGTGAGTTTAACAAAGTAGTGATTATTAAAAACACGGATTTACATCTTCTTTTTTCGTGATTTATTAATATTAGTTGTCATTATTGAAAGAAGCGCAAAAGTCTAACTATAATATGTGCTATTGCATTAGCTTTAGTACTTTTAGATATTAATTCACTAGAAAAGATAATGTCTATACAACCAAAGTTAACCCGATTTAAACAAAGTGTATTATCTAAGTACCGGATATACAATAGTATTTTCATGACATTGCCTTTCGATACTATTACCAAGACAGGGGTGCTACTTCCGTTATTTCATGAAACTTGCAAAAAAGGATTTGCTAACGGCGATAATCCTACAATAATTGTCGATACCTTTTTTAAAAAATATCAAGCTAGACGTTCTAAAAAAAGTCAAATTACCCTTTTGTTTCGATTTATTCAATACATAGAAAGACAAGTTGTTTTATTTGATGCTATAGAAGATGCTGCTTTTCCTATTGTGAATAATATGGACGGTATTGGAACGCTGAGGAGTCTTAAAGAATCTGCCTTTTCTGAAAATAAACTAGAAGACCTACAACGGTATTTAGGAGAATTTAAGGTGCGTATCGTTTTAACAGCGCATCCTACACAGTTTTACCCTGGAACAGTTTTAGGGATAATTACAGATTTAACCGATGCGATTAAAAAAAATGATTTAGATACGATTACAAATTTACTAGCGCAATTAGGAAAAACCCCATTTTTTAAACATAAAAAACCAACACCTTATGACGAGGCTGTTAATCTTATCTGGTATTTAGAAAACGTGTTTTATGATGCTTTTGGTGATATCTATAATTATATTCAACAAAATATTTTTGAAGAAAAAACCATTGATAACGAGATTATTAATATTGGTTTTTGGCCAGGAGGGGATAGGGATGGAAATCCTTATGTTACGCCAGAAACAACTTTAAAAGTAGCGAAAAGACTTAAACATACCATTCTTAAAAATTATTATAAAGATCTTAGGGTTCTTAAACGAAAACTAACCTTTAAAGATATTCCGGAACAACTAAGTGTTTTAGAGAATAAGATATTTCAAAGTATCGGGAATTTGGACACCAAAAACGGGATTATGCTTGCCGAATTTAAAGCAGAATTATTAGCCATTAAACAAGTAATTATAAACGACCATCAATCCTTATATATTGATGAGTTAAATAACTTAATAAATAAAGTACATCTTTTTGGTTTCTTTTTTGCTACGCTAGATATTAGACAGGATAGTCGCGTGCATCATGACGTATTTAGTCTCATGGTGGAATCTACAATTAAACACAACTGTAAATTATTTCCTGATAACTATAATACCTTATCGGAAAAAGAGCAAATAGCAATTTTATCTACAATAAATGGTAGTATAGATATGTCTATTTTAGAAGATGAGATGGTTATTAATACTTTAAAAACCATTGAGGTGGTAAAGCAAGTTCAAAACTGCAATGGAGAACGAGGAGCAAACCGATATATTATTAGCAATAATCAAACAGCATTAAATGTAATGCAACTATTTACAATGTTAAAGCTTGTAGCTTTTCACGAGAATTTGACTATAGATATTGTGCCATTATTTGAGACTATTACTGATCTTGAAAATGCGTCGCAAGTCATGGCTGAGTTATACACCAATACAGCTTACAAAGGGCATTTAGATACCAGAGGAAATAAGCAAACCATTATGCTAGGTTTCTCCGACGGCACCAAAGATGGTGGTTACTTAATGGCAAATTGGGCGATTTTTAAAGCTAAAGAACAATTAACAGAGATTTCTAAAAAGCACAATATTAGCGTTGTGTTTTTTGATGGTCGAGGTGGTCCTCCTGCTAGAGGCGGAGGAAAGACGCATCAATTTTATGCATCGTTAGGGCCAACCATTGAAGACAAAGAAGTGCAACTAACCATTCAAGGGCAAACCATAAGCTCAAATTTTGGAACCTTAGATTCATCGCAATATAATTTAGAACAACTAATTAGTTCTGGAATTTCAAACCGTTTGACGAACACCAAACAAGGTTTATCTCAAGATGATGGAATGGTAATGAATGATTTGGCAGAAATTAGCTATGAAGCCTATCAAAATTTTAAGAGCCATCCCATGTTTATACCATATTTAGAACGCATGAGTACTTTAAAATACTATGCCAAAACAAATATTGGAAGCAGACCGTCTAAACGTTCAAAATCTGATACGCTAATTTTTTCTGACCTAAGAGCTATCCCTTTTGTAGGATCATGGAGCCAATTAAAGCAGAATGTTCCTGGTTTTTTCGGAGTAGGAACAGCTTTAAAAGCCTATGAAGACATTAACGAATGGGAAAAAGTAATACAACTCTATCAAAACTCTAATTTCTTTAAAACGCTTTTAGAAAATAGTATGATGTCTTTAACCAAATCGTTTTTAGATTTAACCAAATACATGGCAGAAGATGAGGAGTTTGGTGCTTTTTGGACTATTATCTATGAAGAATACCTGACCACGAAGAGATTGCTTTTAAAATTAACTGGTTATAACCAATTAATGGAAAATGAACCTGCTGGACAAGCTTCAATTGAGGTTCGCGAATCTATTGTGCTCCCGCTTTTAACCATACAGCAATACGCACTCAAAAAAATTCAGGAATTAGAAAAAGCTAAAATCAAAGATGCAGAGCAACTTAATATCTTTGAAAAAATTGTAACGCGTTCGCTCTTTGGAAATATTAATGCTAGTAGAAATTCAGCTTAAAATTAGGTTAACGTCATTGCGAACATAGTGAAGTAATCTGTTGATGGGGAGTTTTAAACTAAAAGATGACATTGTCAAGCATTCCTCTTTTTTAGTATTTAGATTATAAAAAAACCTGAAGTTTTAACTTCAGGTTTTTTTGACTAACTCAAACTCAATATAGGTTAATGTTCATTTAATCTAAAGTCAGGATAAGCATTCATACCATGTTCATGCGTATCTAAACCTTCTAATTCTTCTTTTTCTGAAACTCTTATGCCAACGGTTTTCTTCATTAAATAAATAATGACAAAAGATGAGGTAATACAAATTGCAGCATACGATGCAACACCAATCAATTGACTAATAAACTGATTCATTCCAGCTAACTTACCAAATATGCCAACAGCTAATGTTCCCCAAATGCCACATACTAAATGTACAGCAATGGCTCCAACAGGGTCATCTAATTTTAATTTATCAATTAATGATACAGCAAATACGATAATTGACCCAGCAATTGCTCCAATTAAAATGGCGTCGGTGGGGCTCATTTGATCTGCTCCTGCGGTAATGCCAACCAATCCTCCCAATATTCCATTTAAAAACATAGTTAAGTCAAGATTTTTGAATTTAAAAAAAGAAACCAATGCGGCCAGCACGCCACCTGATGCAGCTGCTAAACAAGTAGTTACTAAAGTTAAAGAGGTTAATGCTGGGTCAGCCGAAAGTACAGAGCCGCCATTAAACCCAAACCATCCTAACCACAGTATTAAAACGCCTGCGGTTGCCAATGGAATATTATGTCCTGGAATAGCCTGTAATTTCCCATTCTTGAATTTTCCAATACGTGCGCCTAATAAACAAACCGCTACTAAAGCTGCCCACCCTCCAACAGAGTGTACCAAAGTAGATCCAGCAAAATCGTAAAATGGAGTTTCTAAATTATTTAAGAATCCGCCACCCCATTTCCATGAGCCAGCTATTGGATATACGATGCCGACATATATAGTTGCAAAAATCATAAAAGATCCAATTTTCATACGCTCGGCTACTGCTCCTGAAACGATTGTTGCTGCTGTGGCAGCAAACATGCCTTGAAATAAGAAGTCTGTCCAGTAGGTATAGCCTTCATTATAAGCTAAATCAAGTGCTCCATCTACCAAAGGTGCATCCAAGCCAAAGCCTGCGAAGCCAAGAAACCCGTTAAATTCACCTGGATACATAAGGTTAAATCCAACCAAGCAATACAGTAAAAGCCCAATAGTGATTATAAATATATTTTTAAACAGAATGTTTAATGTGTTTTTTTGTCTTGTTAGTCCAATTTCTAAAAAAGCAAAGCCTAAATGCATAAAGAAAACGAGTGCTGTACAGATCATCATCCATACATTATTTGTAGTTAATAATTCCATAATTAAAATTTTGATTGATTCTTATTTTAAAGTGTTGCCCCCCTTTTCTCCTGTTCGTATTCTGTAGCATTCCTTAATGTCGGATACAAATATTTTTCCGTCACCGACCTCTCCTGTTGCGGCTGAACTCAAAATAGCATTAATGGTTGCCTCTTCAAATTCATCATTAACAACTATTGATAAAATTCGACGCTGAATATCACTTGTGCTATAGGAAACACCTCTATATACATGGCCTTCCTTTTCGTTCCCTTTTCCAGTCACATCCCAGTAGGAAAAAAAAGAGATTCCAACATCATAAAGGGCTTCTTTTACTTCGCGATATTTTGATTTTCTAATAATTGCTTCGATTTTTTTCATGATTTAAATTTTAGTTAAAAGTATATATAGCAGCAAGCACAAATGAGGCTAAACTGCTCGTAGGATTGAGATTATTATTAATGTAAACAGTATCAGAACTACTATCTATTCGTAGTTCTGGTTTTATAATTAAGTCATCTACCGTGTAACTTCCTGTTAAAGTCACAGCAAATACGCTTGGATCGTCATCTGTGTTATTACTTCTTGCTTCAAAATATTCACCACGAAGACCTATTGAAAAACTCTCTGAAGTTGATAACTGAGGGTATAACGCAACCCCAGAAAAACCTTCACCATCATTATCAGCATACGCTGCATTAAGCCCAAGGAAGAAGGGATCTGAAATATTGAATCCTCCAGTATAGTCTATCTCAAAACCTAAACCTGCATCGTCGTACAATATGTTCAAAAACTGATCGGCATATCCTAATTGCGCTCCTAAAGCATAACTACCATCAGGATTAAATTCTGTCACATCTGTTTGGTTCATTATACCTAGCATTAAACTATAATCATTTGATAACTGGAAGTCAACTTTTAATCCTGTATGAGAAAATGGACCGTTAGAAAACAAGTAGGATGTACTATAATTAAAATTGTCTGCTGATGCAATGACCTCATATCCCAAAAAAGTATTAAACTTTCCCATAGTCAAGGTTACCGTCTCACTTACATTCAAACAAACATATATTTGATTTAGTTCTGTGTTGCTAGCTGCCTCTCCTCTAAGCCCAAACACTAAATCAGCAACAAAGCCTACTTTTTCACCCTCATAACTAGCAATAATATTTGCCATTCCGAGTGAAAATCCGGACAAGTCTGCAAACGATGTCCCAGGAGATATTTGATTAACGTCATTCGGAGCTGTTAAATTTGTTCGGTAGTAAGCATCAACACTCGCACTAAGATCAAATGATTTCTTTTTTTTTGCTTCTTCTTGAGCAATTAAAGTTGAAATTGTAAATAACATTAACATTGTAAATAATTGTTTCATAACTGTTGATTTTTGATTGATGAAGCTTCAAAACTATATGAAAATATATTTAACCCCTAATTTATCAGGGGTATTGATGTTATTTTTACGATATTATGATTTTATACCCTACTTTTTATAGGTATCTATTTTAAAAACGTTTTCGATTTGTAATTTAATAATTGATGTTTGAGGTATTTTTAATGATTTTGTTGAATTGTTATTTTTTATTCAAAAAATATTAATTTTTATTACATTTAATTTACACATAATACTATTTTAACTAATTTTTATTAATTGCATATTTATCAAAAACAGCCTATCGAAATTGTAGATTTTACATTTTAAAGCTGCTATATTTTCAATCTCGGAATAATGATTTACAGTTTGTTATGTTTCGACTTCAACTCTATATATTAGCCTTAAAATCAGGCACTATTACTATTAAAAATAATGATTATGTTGACGAAACAAGGCATGTATTTACCAGAATTTGAACACGATAATTGTGGGGCAGGATTTATTTGTAGCCTAAAAGGAAATAAGTCTAATGACATTATACATAAAGCACTTCAAATTTTAGAAAAATTAGAACACCGAGGCGCTGTAAGTGCCGATGGAAAAACAGGTGATGGCGCAGGTATATTAATTGATATTCCGCATGGCTTTTTTGTTGCGAATTGTGAATTTAATTTGCCTAAAGAAGGCTCATATGCAGCAAGCAATGTGTTTCTGCCAAAAAAGGAAAACCAGCGCTTCTATTGTATCAATGTATTTGAAAAGCATATAAATGAACAAGGCTTAAAAGTTTTGGGCTGGAGAGATGTTCCTGTTGACGCATCCGTTTTAGGAGAGATTGCTGCAGCAACCCAGCCGTATATTAAGCAAATCTTTATTGGTAAATCTGAAAAGAGACAGAACGATTTTCAATTTAACCTGAAACTATTTATTGCCAGAAAAAAAACGGAACATGAAATTCAAAGTTCAAAAATATCAGAAAGTGATTTTTTTTATTTGCCAAGTCTATCCACCAAAATCATTATTTATAAAGGATTACTAATTCCAGAGGATATAAAATCATTCTACAAAGATCTTAATGATCCTTTATTTATAACAAGACTTGCTTTAGTACATCAACGTTTTTCAACCAATACATTTCCTACTTGGGATTTATCTCAACCCTTTAGATATATGTGTCATAATGGAGAAATAAACACCTTGAGAGGAAATGTTTCAAGAATGCTTTCGCGTGAAGAGTTAATGCAAAGTGAATGGTTTGGGGAAGAAATTAAAACTATTCTGCCAGTAGTGCTTCCTAAAAAATCGGATTCAGCATCCATGGATATGGTGGTGGAACTCTTATTAATGACAGGGCGTTATCTACCCGAAGTTATGATGATGCTCATTCCTGAAGCTTGGGAGAAAAATTCTGAAATGTCCGATGCAAAAAAAGCATTTTACGAATTTAATTCTTGTCTAATGGAACCATGGGATGGTCCTGCATCTGTGCCTTTTACGGATGGTAATTATATTGGTGCTGTGCTTGATAGAAACGGACTAAGACCATCGCGATATTCGGTAACTAAAGATGGTTATGTAATTATGTCTTCAGAAATTGGTGTTATTGAAATAGATCCAAAAAATGTGGAGTATCATGGGCGTTTAGAACCTGGAAAAATGTTTTTGGTAAATATGAATGAAGGTAGAATTGTCAATGATGAAGAAATTAAGGAAACCATTGCCGCTAAACATCCTTATAGAACATGGTTAAATAATAATTTAATAAAACTAAAGGATATTCCATATAATGATTGTCCACTCTTTTTAAATGAAGCATCATTAGATAAGCGAAAAGTTGTTTTTGGTTATACACAGGAAGATATTAATACTATTATTTTACCAATGGCTCAAGACGCCAAAGAGCCTATTGGCTCCATGGGAAGCGATACGCCAATAGCTGTATTATCTGAGCGCCCACAATTGCTGTATAACTATTTTAAGCAATTATTTGCTCAAGTCACTAATCCGCCTTTAGATGGTATTAGAGAAGAACTCATTACAGATATCAGCTTAACATTGGGAAGTGATTTTAATATTTTTGACATCAATGAAACCCATTGTCAGAAGCTAAAAATTCAAAACCCTGTAATATCAAAACAAGATTTAGATAAAATAAAAAGCTATAAAAATCCAAATTTCAAAATTGAATCCATTCCAATATTGTACAACATTGAGAAAGGGCACAATGGTTTGGAAGATGCACTTGAAAATATTTTAGAATCTGCTTCAGAAATTATTGATAAAGGCACAAAAATCATTATTCTTTCCGATAGAAATACAAGCAAATCCAAAGCACCTATTCCAGCATTATTAGCCTGTTCTTTTATTAATAGTGGATTGCAGAAATTAGGGAAGCGTTCGCAAGTAAGCATTATCATAGAATCTGCCGAACCTCGCGAAGTGCATCACTTTGCCTTGTTGTTTGGCTTTGGAGCAAGTGCCATAAATCCTTATATGGTAAACGAAATTATTGAAGATCAAATCAATGATTTGAATATAACTTCCATAACACCATTAGAAGCTATTCAAAATTATAACAAAGCTGTTGGAAAAGGCATTTTAAAAGTCATGAACAAGATTGGCATCTCGACATTAAACTCATATAGAGGCTCGCAATTGTTTGAGTGTATTGGTATCAATACGCTTGTGGTTGAAAAATACTTTCCAAACGCTACGACACGAATTCAAGGTATTGGCTTACACCAAATTGAAAAAGAAATTAATAAACGATACACTAAAGCGTATAAAAGTCAGGATATTGCTGCCAACTTAGATTTAGAAATTGGCGGACAATACAGATGGCGAAGAAACGGAGAACATCATTTATTCAATCCGTTATCTGTAGTAAAACTTCAGGAATCGGTTAGAAATAATAAACCCTCTACGTATAAAGAATACTCTAAAATTATTAATGACCAATCGGAACAATTAATGACCATTCGCGGTCTCTTTGAGTTTGCCAATTACGACCCAATCCCTATTGAAGATGTTGAACCATGGACAAACATTGTTAAACGTTTTAAAACGGGAGCAATGTCCTATGGCTCAATAAGCAAAGAAGCTCATGAAAATTTAGCAATTGCCATGAACCGGATAGGTGGTAAAAGTAATTCGGGTGAAGGCGGCGAAAATGAAGATCGGTTTTATAAAAATGCAAATGGCGACTGGAAAAATAGCGCGATAAAGCAAGTGGCTTCCGGGCGCTTTGGAGTAACCTCAAATTACTTGACAAATGCTTCAGAAATTCAGATTAAAATGGCACAAGGAGCCAAACCTGGTGAAGGCGGTCAATTGCCTGGGCCAAAAGTAAATCCGGAAATTGCAAAAACTAGAAACTCAACACCTTATGTTGGGTTAATTTCACCTCCACCACATCATGATATTTATTCTATTGAAGATTTATCGCAGCTTATTTACGATTTAAAATCGGCAAATCGAGAAGCTAGAATTAATGTAAAACTGGTTTCCGAAGGCGGTGTTGGAACAGTTGCGGCAGGAGTCGCCAAAGCAAAAGCTGATGTCGTATTAATCTCAGGATTTGATGGCGGCACAGGAGCATCGCCATTAACCTCTTTAAAACATGCTGGACTACCATGGGAATTAGGTTTAGCCGAAGCGCAGCAGACCTTGGTAATGAACAATTTAAGAAACCGTATCGTTGTGGAATGTGACGGTCAATTAAAAACCGGACGTGATGTTGCCATCGCCTGTTTGTTAGGTGCAGAAGAATTTGGTTTTGCAACAGCGCCTTTGGTAGCTTCAGGTTGTGTAATGATGCGTGTTTGTCACCTAAATACTTGCCCTGTTGGCATCGCTACTCAAAACCCTGAACTACGTAAAAAGTTCAAGGGGAAACCAGAACATGTGGTTAACTTTATGTATTTCGTAGCCCAGGAATTACGTGAGATAATGGCTAAACTTGGCTTTACGACTATTGAAGAAATGGTGGGGAAAGTTGAAAAACTGAACCGTAGTAAAGCCATCGATTATTATAAAGCACATGGGATTGATTTATCACCAATACTTCATAAAGTAGAAGTTGATGATAATGTACAGCTTTGCAATACAACAACTCAAGGCCATAATTTAAAAAAGGCATTAGATTTCAAAATTATTAACAAAGCACATCCTGCTTTATTTAGAAAAGAAAAAATAGTTTTAGACTTTAAAATTACTAATGAAGATCGCGCCACAGGAGCTATTTTAAGCAATGAAATTTCAAAAATCTATGGTGCTCAAGGGTTACCTGAAAATACCTTGAAAATTAATTTTGAAGGTTCAGCTGGTCAAAGTTTTGGTGCTTTTGCAACCAAAGGACTAACGCTGTCTGTAACTGGAAATACAAACGATTATATTGGCAAAGGCTTATCTGGAGCCAAACTCATTGTAAAAATTCCTGAAGAGGCTACTTTTATTCCAGAAGAAAATGTAATTATTGGTAATGTTGCTTTTTACGGCGCAACTTCTGGTGAAGCCTATATAAATGGAAAAGCTGGTGAGCGCTTTTGTGTAAGAAACTCTGGAGTAAAAACCGTTGTAGAAGGGATAGGAGATCATGGTTGTGAATATATGACAGGTGGTATTGTTGTAATTCTAGGGGAAGTGGGTAGAAACTTCGGTGCAGGTATGAGTGGTGGTATTGCTTTTGTATACGACAAAAACAAAACCTTTAAAAAGCTTTGCAATACGGAAGGATTAAACCTCGACCCAGTTAACACATCAGAGGATAATACAACATTAAAAAAATTGATTGAGAACCACTACAATGCTACGTTGAGTCCAATAGCACAACGTATTTTAGAACACTGGGAAAAGGAATTACCAAAGTTCATTAAAATTCTTCCGGAAGAATACAAACAAGCATTAATTAAATTAGAACAAGAAAACCTTATAACACTCTAAGATTATGGGAAAGATTACAGGATTTATGGAATATGAAAGAGCTGTTGAAACCTATGATACAGTTGAAAATCGATTGACAAATTATAAGGAGTTCACTATTCCACTGAAGGAAAAACAAGTAAAAAAACAAGGCGCACGCTGTATGGATTGCGGTATTCCGTTTTGCCATAGTGGTTGTCCTTTAGGCAATTTAATCCCCGATTTTAATGATAGTGTGTATCGAGGAAAATGGGAGAAAGCAGCAAGAATACTACATGCGACTAATAACTTTCCGGAATTTACCGGACGATTATGTCCTGCACCTTGCGAAGAAGCTTGTGTTTTAGGTATTAATGAAGACCCTGTAAGTATTGAAAATATTGAAAAGAATATTGTTGAAACTGCTTTTAAATCAGCATGGATTATAGCGCAACCTCCAAAACAAAGAACAAATAAAACAGTTGCTATTATTGGTTCTGGACCTTCAGGTTTGGCTGCTGCACAGCAATTAAATCGTGCAGGACATTCTATAACAGTATTTGAACGTGACGCCAAAGTCGGTGGATTATTACGTTATGGCATTCCTGATTTTAAATTAGAAAAATCTATTATTGATAGACGCATTTCAATACTTGAAGAAGAAGGTATCATCTTTAAAACCAATGCCCATGTGGGTAAAAATATAAGGGTTGAAACTTTAAAAGATGAATTTGATGCCATTGTATTATGTGGAGGTGCAAGCGAAAAGCGAAATATCCCTATAAAAGGCGCCCACTTAAAAGGCGTGCATCAAGCCATGGATTTCCTAAAGCAAAATAATCAATATGTTAATGGACTACTAGAATTCAAAGACATCTTATCCGCAAAAGACAAAAATGTTATGGTAATAGGAGGAGGAGACACGGGATCTGATTGTATAGGGACATCGAATAGACATGGTTCAAAGTCTGTGACCAATTTCGAAATATTAAGTAAGCCAACAACTGGAAGGCCAGCACAACAACCTTGGCCATATTGGCCAATGCGATTAAAAACTACATCATCACATAAAGAAGGCGTAGAACGTTTCTGGTCTATTTCTACCAAAGAATTTTTAGGTGATAAAAACGAAAATCTGACAGGGCTAGTAACTGTTGAAGTAGAATGGGTTTTTAAGAAAGGTAAACGGCCTCAACTAAAAGAATTACCAAATACAGAAAAACAATGGAAATGTGACTTAGTATTATTAGCGCTTGGTTTTACAGGACCTGAAAAAACTTTAATAGAGCAATTTGGATTAGAAACTGACTTTAGAAGCAATATAAAAGCAACGGTTAATGACTATAAAACCAATGTTCTAGGGGTTTTTACAGCAGGCGATATGCGTCGCGGACAATCGTTAATTGTATGGGCTATTTCCGAAGGGCGTCAAGCAGCACATCATGTAGACACCTATTTAATGGGAGTATCTAATTTACCGCTAAAAGATGCCAACGATTTACCTCGAATTTAATTCTTGTAAAGGAAGTTTGTATATGCGAACTTTTTTTTCAACCTTTGAAGTAGACAAATGAAAACACAAATTTTAAATATCGTTTCTATAATTATTGTGGTGATTATTTCGCAACACTAGGAAGGGTATTGTAAAATTTTATATAAATTTTAAACCTTCCCGAAACGGAAGGTTTTTTAGTTTTAGAATTATTTAAAATGAATTTAAAAAATAGTATTATCGTAATTAGTATCGTCATTATTAATTCCAATTAGAGTTGGTGCAGATTGCTATTAGTAATATTTAAAACCTGTATCAAAATAGATTCAGGCTTTTTTTATTGCAATTTTTTGATTCATTGGACGTCATAAAAATAATGAATTAAAACACTGAAAATCAAATATATAATGCAATTGAATATGAAGTGGATTTAAACTTAAATTATAATACAAAAACAGTAAAAAAAGATAAAAATATAATTTCGAACTTTAAACACAATAAATTGACGCAACTTAATAAACACAGTAAAGCTGTTACTCAAGATCCAACACAACCAGCTGCTCAGGCAATGTTGCATGCTATTGGATTAACAACCGAAGATTTTAATAAGCCATTAGTAGGTATTGCAAGTACAGGTTACGAAGGTAATCCTTGTAATATGCATCTCAATGATTTAGCATTATTAGCAAAAGAAGGAACGCTAAACGAGGGTGTTATTGGTCTTATTTTTAATACTATTGGTGTCAGCGATGGTATTTCCATGGGAACTCCTGGAATGCGTTATTCGTTACCATCAAGGGATATTATTGCCGATTCTATGGAAACGGTTGTACAAGGTATGAGCTATGATGGGTTAATAACTGTTGTAGGGTGCGATAAAAATATGCCTGGAGCTTTAATGGCAATGATTAGAGTGAATAAACCGTCAATTTTAGTTTATGGTGGTACTATTGAATCAGGTTGTCATAATGGAAAGAAACTAGATGTCGTTTCTGCATTTGAAGCATGGGGAAGTAAAGTTGCTGGCACCATGTCGGAAACCGAATATCAAAGCATTGTAGAAAAAGCTTGTCCAGGAGCTGGAGCTTGCGGAGGCATGTATACTGCTAATACTATGGCTTCGGCAATTGAAGCTTTAGGGATGACACTGCCTTTTAATTCATCAAATCCAGCTCTGAGTGAAAACAAAAAACAAGAGTCTATTAAAGCAGGTGAAACTATGCGTCTGCTTTTAGAAAGAGATATTAAGCCTTTAGATATCATCACAAAGAAATCGCTAGAGAATGCTATTCGATTAGTCACAGTACTAGGAGGCTCAACAAATGCAGTGCTACACTTTTTAGCTATTGCAAGAGCAGCACAAATAGATTTTACACTAGAAGATTTCCAACGTATTAGTGATAATACACCTTTCTTGGCCGATTTAAAACCTAGTGGGAAATATCTCATGGAAGATGTACATGAAGTTGGTGGTATTCCCGCAGTTTTAAAATATTTATTAATGAAAGACTTACTACATGGAGATTGCTTAACGGTTACAGGAAAAACATTAGCCGAAAATTTACTAGAAGTTGAAGACTTAGCCGAAGGACAAGATGTAATAAAATCAATAGATCAACCCATAAAAACAACAGGGCATTTAAGAATGTTGTATGGAAATTTAGCTAAAGAAGGGAGTGTTGCAAAAATTACAGGTAAAGAAGGTTTAAAGTTTTCAGGAAAAGCCAAAGTCTTTAATGGGGAATACGAAGCTAATGATGGTATTCGTGATGGAAAAGTAGAAAAAGGCGATGTGATTGTAATTCGCTATGAAGGGCCAAAAGGAGGTCCAGGAATGCCGGAAATGCTAAAACCAACAGCAGCCATAATGGGAGCAGGGTTAGGCAAGGATGTAGCATTAATTACCGACGGACGTTTTTCAGGCGGGACTCATGGTTTTGTTGTAGGACATATCACTCCTGAAGCTCAAGAAAGAGGAACTATCGCATTGGTGAAAGATGGAGATATTATTACCATTGATGCCGAAACGAATTCTATTATACTTGAAGTTTCAGAAGAAAAAATTCAACAAAGAAAACAACAATGGGTAGTACCACCTCTTAAAGTAGAACGCGGTGTGCTTTATAAATATGCAAGAACAGTATCGTCAGCGTCAAAGGGATGCGTAACCGATGAATTTTAAGTTATGACTTTAGAAACACAAATGGTAAAACAAAAACAATATTTAGAACAGCCTAAGGAACGCATTTCTGGAAGCGAAGCTATAGTGAGGTGTTTATTAGCTGAAGGCGTAGATATATTATATGGTTATCCAGGAGGAGCCATAATGCCTGTTTATGACGAACTTTATAAATATCAAGATAAGATTCACCATATATTAACCAGACATGAACAAGGGGCCACACATGCAGCGCAAGGCTATGCTCGTATTTCAGGGAAAGTGGGTGTTGCCATGGCAACTTCCGGACCTGGTGCAACTAATTTAATTACAGGAATTGCTGATGCCCAAATTGATTCTACGCCAATGGTATGTATCACAGGACAAGTGGTGTCACATTTGTTAGGCAGTGATGCATTTCAAGAAACAGATATTGTTGGTATTTCAACGCCAGTTACTAAATGGAATCATCAAATTACTAAAGCTTCAGAAATTCCCGAAGTGATGGCAAAAGCATTTTATATTGCAAAAAGTGGTCGCCCTGGACCTGTTTTAGTAGATATTACTAAAGACGCACAATTTGAAGAATTTGATTTTAAGTATAAAAAATGTGAAGGTGTTAGAAGTTATAATCCCATACCTAAAACTAATCCAGCTTCAATTGAAGCAGCAGCACAATTAATCAATGCTGCAAAAAAACCAATGATAATTTGGGGCCAAGGTGTCATTCTTGGTAAAGCTGAAGAACAACTAAAAGCAGTAATTGAAAAAGCAGGTATCCCTTCATCTTGGACCATTTTAGGAGCGTCTGCAATACCAACATCTCATCCTTTTAATGTTGGTATGGTTGGGATGCATGGTAATTACGCGCCAAACGTGTTAACCAATGAATGTGATGTGCTTATTGCAATTGGTATGCGATTTGACGATCGTGTAACAGGCGATTTAAATAGATATGCTAAGCAAGCTAAAGTCATTCATTTTGAAATTGATCCAGCCGAAATAGATAAAAATGTAAAAACGGATGTAGCAGTATTAGGAGATGCAAAAACAAGTTTGAATGAATTATTACCCCTTCTAAATAAAAACTCTCATACTGAATGGCATCAAAAATTTAAGGATTTGTACAAGATTGAGTTTGAAAAAGTAATTAAAGAAGAACTTCATCCAACCAAAGAAGAACTTACTATGGGAGAAGTGTTAAATGAAATTAATACACAAAGTAATGGAGAAGCAGCTATAGTTTCTGATGTTGGCCAACACCAAATGATTGCTTGTCGTTATGCTGAATTTAAACAAACTAAAAGTAATATTACTTCAGGAGGGTTAGGTACAATGGGATTTGCACTTCCTGCAGCCATTGGCGCAAAAATGGCAGCACCAGAGCGTGATGTCGTAGCGATTATTGGTGATGGTGGTTACCAAATGACCATACAGGAATTAGGAACTATTTTTCAAACGAAGGTTCCTGTAAAAATTGTGGTGTTAAATAACGAGTTTCTAGGAATGGTACGTCAGTGGCAGCAATTGTTTTTCGATAAACGTTATGCGTCTACTGAAATGACAAATCCAGATTTTATAACAATAGCCAAAGGATACCATATAGAAGCAAATCGAGTAACAAAACGTGAAGAATTGGCTACTGCTGTTGCTAATATGATGGCTTCAAAAGAGGCTTACTTTCTTGAGGTTTGCGTATCAAAAGAAAACAACGTATTCCCAATGGTTCCATCTGGAGCATCTGTTTCAGACATAAGATTAGAGTAATTATGGATAAAGAAATAAAGTCATATACGGTTTCAATATATACCGAAAATAATATAGGATTGCTGAATAGAATTTCAGCAATATTTCAACGCAGACATATCAATATTGAAAGCTTGAATATTTCAGCGTCAGAGATTGAAGGTGTATCACGTTTTACAATTGTGGTTAATATGACTGAGACTCAAGTGAAGAAAATTATTGGTCAAATAGATAAACAAATAGAGGTCATAAAAACCTACTATCATACAGATGAAGAGACTATTTATCAAGAATCATGTTTGTTTAAAATTAAATCCGATTTACTGTTCGAAGAACGGCAAATTCAAAATATAATAAAAGGAAGTAATGCCATCATTGTTACGGTTAATAAAGATTTTTTTGTGCTTGAAAAGTCAGGAAGACGCCACGAAATAGAATTACTTTATCGAGAATTAAGTGTTTTTGGAATCATGCAGTTTGTGCGTTCAGGACGCATAGCTGTAACCAAAGATGAATTGAAAATAACCGAAATACTAAGCGCATTTAATAACTAATTAAGACTAAAAAATGGCAAATTATTTTAATACACTATCACTTACACAAAAACTAGAACAATTGTCAAAGTGCCGCTTCATGGAAGCTTCGGAATTTGAAAATGGTGTAAAAGCTTTAATAGGAAAAAAAATAGTCATTGTTGGCTGTGGTGCACAAGGCTTAAACCAAGGCTTAAACATGAGAGATTCTGGGTTAGATATTTCTTATGCATTACGACAACAGGCCATTGATGAACAACGACAATCCTATAAAAATGCAACGTCCAATAGATTTAATGTTGCTACTTATGAGGAACTAATCCCAAATGCAGATTTAGTATTGAATTTAACTCCAGATAAACAGCATTCGAGTGTTGTTGATGTAGTAATGCCTTTAATGAAAAAGAGAGCCACATTGTCTTATTCACATGGATTTAATATTGTTGAAGAGGGTAAACAAATACGTAAAGATCTAACGGTTATTATGGTAGCGCCAAAATGTCCTGGAACCGAAGTGCGAGAAGAGTATTTAAGAGGTTTTGGTGTGCCAACACTAATTGCGGTACATCCTGAAAATGATCCTGAGGGTAAAGGTTGGACTCAAGCAAAAGCATATGCTGTAGCGACAGGAGGACATAAAGCAGGTGTTTTAGAATCGTCGTTTGTTGCTGAAGTAAAAAGTGACTTAATGGGAGAGCAAACCATTTTATGTGGCGTATTGCAAACAGCATCTATTTTGTGTTTTAATAAAATGGTTCAAGAAGGGATTGATACAAATTATGCAGCAAAACTCATTCAGTATGGTTGGGAAACAATTACAGAAGCTTTAAAACACGGAGGCATTACCAATATGATGGATAGACTATCCAATCCATCTAAAATTAAAGCCTTTGAATTATCAGAAGAATTGAAAACCATAATGAAGCCGTTATACCAAAAACACATGGACGATATTATGTCTGGGCATTTCTCGCAAACCATGATGGAAGATTGGACAAATGATGATAAAGATTTATTGCGATGGCGTGCTGAAACAGGAGAAACTGCTTTTGAAAAAACAACAGCAACATCCAATCATATTTCAGAACAAGAATATTTTGATAATGGTGTATTAATGATTGCTTTTGTGAGAGCAGGAGTTGAATTGGCTTTTGAAACTATGGTGGCTTCCGGAATTATTTCTGAGTCTGCTTATTATGAGTCCCTTCATGAGTTACCATTAATAGCAAATACGGTTGCAAGAAAAAAATTATTTGAAATGAATCGTATTATTTCTGATACTGCCGAATATGGTTGCTATCTATTTGATCATGCATGTAAACCATTATTAGTTGGCTTTATGAGTTCGGTAAGTACAGATGTAATTGGTAAACCGTTCAGTACATCTAATGCCGTAGATAATGTAGCACTTATAAAAGTAAATGATGCCATTAGACAACATCCAATTGAAAACATTGGAAAAGATTTAAGAACGGCGATGACTGCTATGAAAGTAATTAAAATGGAAACAAAACAAGAAGCTGTATTATCATAATTTGCTTATGGAAGTAACCACAACATATTACCCAAGTATTAAAGCTATAGAAGCAGCAGCTGAAAGATTAAAAGGTGTAGCTTCTAAGACACCTTTGATTTCAAATTTTCAGTACTCAAAGAAGTTTCAAAGTAATATTGTTTTTAAAAGAGAAGATTTACAACAAGTACGTTCTTATAAAATAAGAGGTG
Organism: uncultured Flavobacteriaceae bacterium; assembly: GCA_964418645.1. Taxonomy (GTDB): domain Bacteria; phylum Bacteroidota; class Bacteroidia; order Flavobacteriales; family Flavobacteriaceae; genus JAADHG01. The sequence goes on along the minus strand of CAYQME010000030.1, from coordinate 5,360 downwards.
CTTATAATAAAATGTCTTCACTTAGTGAAACTGAAATTGAAAACGGAATAGTATGTGCAAGTGCTGGAAATCATGCACAAGGTGTTGCTTTGTCTTGTAAATTATTAAGGGTAAAGGGCACAATTTATATGCCAGCCCCAACACCAAATCAAAAAGTAGAGCAAGTAAAAATGTTTGGTGAGGAATTTATAGATATTGTTTTAGAAGGTGATACGTTTGATGATTCTTACTATGAGGCAATGTTAGAATGTGAGGGTTTAAACAAAATCTTTATCCATCCATTTAATGACGAAAAAGTTATTGAGGGACAAGCTACAGTTGGTTTAGAGATATTAGACCAAACAGCACAACCTATCGATTATATTTTCATCCCTGTTGGAGGTGGTGGATTAGCTTCAGGTTTATCCACTCTATTTAAGCAATTATCTCCTCAAACAAAAATTATTGGAGTAGAACCTGAAGGCGCTCCTTCAATGTTAACATCGATACAGCAAAATAGAATTGTGGAACTTAAAAAAATTGAAAAATTTGTTGATGGTGCTGCTGTTAGAAAAGTAGGCGATAAAACCTTTGCAATTTGTAAGGAGAACTTAGATACAGTGATTACCGTTCCTGAAGGTAAAATATGTCAGACTATTTTAGACCTTTATAATAAAGATGCAATTGTTGTAGAGCCAGCAGGAGCATTGAGTATTTCTGCTCTGGACTTTTATGCCAAAGAGATTAAAGGAAAGAATGTAGTTTGTGTAGTTAGCGGAAGTAACAACGATATTACCCGCACTCCAGAGATTAAAGAGCGCGCACTAATTTACGCAAGCTTAAAGCACTATTTTATCATTAAGTTTCCTCAGCGTGCAGGAGCGTTACGTGAGTTTGTAGCGGAAATTTTAGGACCAAATGACGACATTACACATTTTCAATATACCAAGAAAGCCAATCGAGAAAATGATGTTGCGGTTGTCGGTGTACAAATAAAATCACCATCAGATTTAAAACCATTAATAACCAAAATGAAGTTACATGATTTTTATGGTGATTACTTAAATGATAAACCAGATTTATTTCAATTTTTGGTATAATCGTATAGAAACCTTCAGCAATTGTTGAGGTTTTCTATGATTGTTTTTTTCAGTTGATACACTGATTAAGCCTATCTTGAGCGTAGCCGAAAATATTGAAGCAAAAGTGAGTATATTAATAAATAAAATTTGTCAATTCGAGTGAATTTTACTCAATTTTTATGAGTGAAATTAATATCGAGAATCAAATTTTCGATTCAAAACATGTTCTCGATACGATTTTCTATCAAAAATCACTCGAACAGACATTTAGTTTAGTCTCTAATTAATCAAAAGGCACAACAGGTTAAATAACATTACAAATATGGACATTCCTGAAGATTATAAAATTACATCAGTATTACACCAAAATACTTATTTGGTTAATGGCGAGTTAAAACCTTGGTCTGGAGAAACAGCAGAAGTTTTTTCTACAATTTCTTCAACATCATCATATAAACCAACGTTATTGGGTACAACTCCGCAATTAGGAAAAACAGAGGCTATTGAAGCTTTAGAATCTGCGTGTGACGCTTATGGTAAAGGACAAGGCTTATGGCCTACTATGAAAGTTGTTGATCGAATTTCTTGCATGGAAAAATTTGTAATGCAAATGAAAACTAAACGCGAAGAAGTTGTTAAACTTTTAATGTGGGAAATAGGAAAGTCGCTTCCAGATTCCGAAAAAGAATTTGATAGAACCGTTGATTACATTTATGATACTATAGAAGCCTATAAACAAATTGATAGAGATTCTGCCAAGTTTGAAAAAAATAGCGGTGTTTATGCGCATATTCGTCGAGGACCTCTTGGGGTAGTATTATGTTTAGGGCCTTATAATTATCCGTTGAATGAAACATTCACTTTGCTTATTCCGGCATTAATTATGGGAAATACAGTAATATTTAAACCGGCAAAACTTGGAGTATTATTAATTTCTCCTTTATTAAATGCTTTTCAGAGTAGTTTCCCTAACGGGGTGGTCAATATCGTTTACGGAAGAGGAAGAACTTTAGCAACACCTATGATGCAATCTGGTAAAATAGATGTCTTGGCATTAATAGGGAATAGTACATCGGCAAATACGCTACAAAATAACCACTCCAAGAAAAACAGACTTCGTCTAGTTTTAGGATTAGAAGCTAAAAATCCAGCCATTATATTACCTGATGCAGATTTGGATGTCACTATAGACGAATGTATTGCAGGAACTTTATTGTTTAATGGGCAACGTTGTACAGCTTTAAAAGTATTATATGTCCATGAAGATATTGTCGATGAATTTAATGCACGCTTTACCTCTAAGGTCGATGCCCTTAAATTTGGAAATCCATGGGAAGATGGGGTGAAATTAACTCCGCTTCCAGAGCCTAAAAAACCAGGGTATATTCAAGAATTAATTGATGATGCAAAAGATAAAGGCGCAAAAGTTTTGAATAAAAAAGGAGGAGAAACTACTGATAATTATATATTTCCAGCCGTACTATTTCCTGTTATCAAGGCTATGAGAGTGTTTCAAGAAGAGCAGTTTGGACCAGTGGTACCCATTGTTTCTTTTAGTGATATTCAAGAACCTTTAGAAGATATGGGAGATTCTAATTACGGACAACAAGTAAGCATCTTTGGTAAAGACATTAAAACCTTATCACCATTAATTGACACTTTGGTAAATTTAGTATGTCGTGTAAATTTAAATAGCTCTTGCCAACGCGGGCCAGATGTATATCCTTTTACAGGGCGAAAAGACTCAGCCTTTAGTACCTTGAGTGTGCATGATGCCTTGCGCTCGTTTTCTATAAGAACCTTTGTAGCTTCAAAAGACAATGACTACAACAAGGCTATTTTAAAGGAGTTGTTGGATAAGAAAGCCTCCAATTTTGTTAGTACAGATTATATATTGTAATATAATATAGAAATTGTATAGAAATTTTATTTAGGAATACATTTGACTTTAATTTATATATTATCGAAATAGCAATATTTTATTTAACTTGTTGTTTTAAAAATAATACTTAAAAACATGAGTAAGTTTTCATTTCTAATATTCAGTCTATTTGTTTCAGTTTCAGGTTTTACACAAACAGGTAAAGTTTTTGACCAATTGTCTCATACAAGTAAAATCTTAAAAACCGATCGCAATTTTGCAGTCTATTTACCACCAGATTATGAAACCTCAGAACGTAGCTATCCTGTATTATATTTACTTCATGGAGCAGGTGATGACCAAACCGGTTGGGTGCAGTTTGGCGAAGTACTTTATATTACAGATAAAGCTATAAAGGAAGGTAAAGCTACACCAATGATTATTGTTATGCCTGATGCTTATACAAATCGATTGGGTTATTTTAATGATTTAAGAGGTGACTGGAATTATGAAGATTATTTTTTCGAAGAGTTTATGCCTTATGTAGAAAGAACATATCGCATTAAAAGTGAAAAACGCTATCGTGCTATTGCGGGATTATCAATGGGAGGAGGAGGCTCTTTTATCTATGCGTTACATCATCCTGAATTATTTTCTTCTGCCTGTCCGTTAAGTGCTTATATTGGACCACGCACTGTTGAGGAGGTTCAAAACATTGCAAAACGATATAACAATTTTGAAGTTAATGAAATAGATGCAAAACAGTATTTTCCACAGCATAATGCACTTTCACTTATAGAAAATATACCTAAAGAACAAATTGAATCTGTACGTTGGTATATTGATTGTGGTGATGACGATTTTTTGTATGAAGGGAATAGTTTGGTCCATATTGCGTTAAGAAAAAAACAGATTAAACACGAATTTAGAATTAGAGATGGCGCACATTCTTGGACCTATTGGAGAGATGCTCTTCCCGAAGTTTTAAAATTTGTGTCTGATACCTTTCATCAGCATTAGAAGAAGTTGTGCCAATGCATTTTTTAAATACATTATTTATAATAAAAGGGAATCAAAATTTTGATTTCGATAATTTTAACAAAAAAACAATGACAGTGTGAGTGTTATGTCAAAATAAATTGTAGGTTTGCCTTATGATTATCACAAAAAATAAAATACGTACTACAGTTCCCAGTTTGTGCTTGCGCAATCGCCGCCGCTAATTCTTCTATTTAGCAACACTTTTTTATTACGTCAATTTTATTTTTTTCACCTTGTACAAAACCATTTTAATATCATTTTTTCAAAATTTAGTTATCACTCCAGATAGCAAGGTTTCTGTACACCGCTTTTTCCCGCGTCGCCCGTAAGGGTGTTTCATGTTTTAGAACTTAGGTGTGTCCGGTTCTGCATTTCAAATCAAAGTTTTTTTAAAGATAGTTTAATTCAAAATCAAGATCATGGATATCATTATTGCTGATAAATCACATAGTATTCATGCAGATATTATTTGTAAGACCATTACAGATGCTGCACAAGTTAGAGGAACAGGTATTGCCAAACGAAAGCCAGAATATATCATTACCAAAATGGAAAATGGTAATGCTGTTATTGCTTTAGATGGGAATAAGTTTGCAGGGTTTTGTTATATCGAAAAATGGGATCATGGGGAATTTGTAGCAAATTCTGGGTTAATTGTACATCCAGATTATAGAGGGCAAGGATTGGCAAAGCGAATTAAAAAGAAGGTTTTTGAACACTCCAGAAACAAATTTCCTAATGCTAAAGTATTTAGTATAACTACGGGTTTAGCAGTTATGAAAATAAACAGTCAGCTAGGATATAAACCAGTAACATTTTCTGAGCTAACCAATAACCAATCGTTCTGGAATGGATGCCAGACATGCAAAAATTACGATGTGCTTCAACGTACTGAGCAACATATGTGCTTATGTACAGGAATGTTGTTCGACCCAAATTCAAAAGACATTAAAACACATAAAAAAATTAAAGACAAGGTTTTTAAAAGACTGAAACATATTAAAGAAACCTTGTACTTAAAAAAGATAAGTAATGGAAATGCAATTGAAATCTAATAATTCTCTCCCTTTGGGAGAAATCGAAGATTCGACGAATCAAAATGAAATAAATTCATTGAGTCAAATGGAGCAAAGCGACAGAGTGGGCTTAAAAAAATTAGTATTAGCATATAGTGGCGGTTTAGACACATCGTATTGTGCGGTGCATCTATCCACAGAACAAGGATTTGAAGTGCATGCAGTGAGTGTTAACACAGGTGGATTTACACAAAAGGAAATTCAATCTATTGAAGATAAAGCCTATAAAATGGGTGTTAAAACATATAAAAATATTGATGCAATTTCAACTTTCTATCAAAAAGTAGTCAAATATTTAGTTTTCGGAAATGTCTTAAAAAA
>CAYQME010000029.1:18807-29378 GCA_964418645.1 uncultured Flavobacteriaceae bacterium | reverse complement strand
CTATATTATGAAGTAAACACTAAAACAATAAAAATTCCGTAAGCAAATACTAGAAAGAAGCCTTTAAACTTGCTAATTTGATATTTTTTAGGAATAAGTGTTAGTGGAATTAAAATGGCTGCAAAAGATAGCATCCAAAAAACGTCTCTAGTCAATATTTGAGAATCTGTTACAGGAATGGTTTTTATTATAGATGTTAACCCAAGGACAGATCCAATATTAAATATGTTTGAGCCTATTAAGTTTCCAAGTGAAATTGCTTTTTCCTTTTTTGCGGCTGCAATTACTGATGCTGCCAGTTCAGGAATACTTGTACCAACTGCAATCATAGATACAGAAATAACAGCCTTGCTTACTTCTAATTTTTCGGCAAAATCAATAGCACCAGCTACGAGCCATTCCGATCCGAAGTACAACGCTGTACCACCAATAATAAACCATACTATTATTTTAAAATAGGAAACAACAGCCAAGGTGTCATCTACTTCATCAATAGCTGCATCTTTTTTAGCACGTTTAATTAATAATATCAAAAACAATACTAAAGCTGTAAACAAAATGCCTCCTTCTATAGGAGTTAATTGATTATCATTATACAAAAACCAGTACAGTCCTAATGAAAACAGCAACATTACTGGCCAATGTAATTTATAAAAAGATTTATTTACTACAATAGTTCCTATTAATGCTGTAATTCCCAAAACCAAACCTATGTTGGCAATATTTGAACCAATAACATTATTTATAGCTATTGCTGGAGATCCCGTTAATGCAGCATTTAAGCTTACTAAAAGTTCTGGCATCGAAGTCGCGAAGGATACCACAGTCATACCAATAACCAACTTTGAAATATTAAGCTTAAATGATAAAGCCACCGAAGAGCGTACCAAAAACTCTCCTCCTATTACCAATAATATAAAGCCAAGAACAATCAAAAGTATGCTCATATAAAATGTTTTTGCGAAGATAAAATAAGATTTAAGATTATCTATTTAGACAAGACAATTTATTTTGAATACCTTCAAATTCTTAATAAGATTATAATAAAAACTAAATTTTACGTTAAATAACTATACTTACAGTTGTATAACTATAAAAATAGTTATATGTTTGACTAAATAATTCTTTAATCACTAAACAAATGAAAATTAAGGTTTCATTCTTTATTATTTTAATTACAATTATTAGTTGCAAAAACAATAAAACATCTCAAGAAACTACAGCCAATAATAAGCAGGATACTACTGAACTATCAACCAAAATAGAAAAAGTAGTTCAGAACTATTTAGACCTTAATATATTTTCAGGCATTATTTTGGTTGCTGAAAAAGGGAATATTCAATTTCAAAAAGCTTATGGTTTAGCCAACAGAGAAACCAATACTGTAAATTCAATAAATACATTGTTTGATATTGGCTCCATGAACAAAACGTTTACATCAATAGTAATAAAACAATTGGCATCTGAAGGCAAACTTGATTTAAATGGAAAGCTTACTGATTATATTTCGGGATTTAAAGATCCAAATGCTAATAAGATCACTATTAATCATTTGCTAAATCACGAATCTGGTTTTGCTGACTATCATACACCAAATTATTTTGAACTCCCATTAAAAGAGCGAAAACTCAATGCTATTGTTGAAAGAGCAAAATCATATGAACTAAATTTTGAACCTGGAACAGAACAAGATTACTCAAATTTAGCCTATGTGATTCTAGGTGCTGTTATTGAAAAAGTGTCTGGAAAATCTTACTTTGATAATGTTAAGGATCGTATTGTAGAGCCTCTTCATTTAAAAAATACCTATATAAACAATTTTAACGATTTACAAGATAGAATAGCACATGGTTATTATTATACACCTCTTGGAGAATTAATGGAAGCTTCCTATACACAGGATGTTCCGAATCCAGATGGTGGATTTTTATCAACTACTGAAGACATTATGACATTCTACAGATCATATTATTATAATGATTTGCTTTTATCTAAAAGTATGAAATCATCAGATCCATATTTTAACTATTTAAAAGAATTACCAAAAGGAAAAGCAATAGGAGCAGCTGGTGGTTTCGAAGGTTTTAATACTGCACTTTATCAAGTTATAAGTGACGACTTAACAATTTTAGTATTTGCTAATATGGACGAACCTGTTGCCGAACACATAGCTTTAGATATTTTAGAACTTTCAAGAGGTGAAACACCTAACAAACCAAAACCTCCAGCCATTCAAAATGTTAGAGAAGCTTTCAATAAATATGGAGCTGATTTTATAAAAGCAAATTTTGATGACCTCACTACAAATTTTCATCCTGATGATCCAAAAGATTTTATTTTAAACGCAGTAGGTTATGCTTATTTATATGAAGCAAATGACATCAACAAAGCCATTGAATTATTTAAACTTAATACTGAATTATTTCCAGACATAGCTAATTGTTGGGATAGTTATGGTGAAGCTTTAGCTAAGTCAGGCAATAAAGAAAAAGCCATTGAAGCTTATAAAAAAGCACTTTCAATTAGACCAAATTTAGAATCAGCAAAAAATGCCTTAAAAAAACTTAAAAAATAATCATGCAAAAACTCACAAACAAAGAAGAAGAAATTATGCATATTCTATGGAAGCTCAACAAAGCTTTTGTAAAAGAAGTCCTCGCCGAAATTAAAACAGAAAAACCTCATTACAATACCTTATCTACTATTATTAGGAATTTAGAGGACAAAGGTTACGTTGGCTATACTGCTTACGGTAAAACACATCAATATTACCCTATAGTAACTAAAGAAGCTTATAGAAAACGGTTTTTTAATACTGCTATAGAAAACTATTTTAATAGCTCCTATAAAAATGTAGTGTCCTTTTTTGCTAAAGAAGAAAAAATAAGCGTAGAAGAATTAAAGGAGATTATTAATTTAATTGAAAACAATAAATAGTTATGGAGTATTTACTTAAAGCAAGTGCTGTAATTGCTATATTTTATATATGCTATAAATTATTTTTACAAGGTGAAACCTTTTTTGAATCTAACCGATGGTTCTTATTAACTGGTTTAATCTTTGCTTTTGCAATACCTTTAGTTGTAATTCCCATATACATTACTATAGAATTTTCACCAATTGAAAATATAATAATTGGCAGTGAAAACTCTCCTATTGGGATTGTTGAAAAACCGTTTGATATTTTACAATTAGCATCTAAAATATATCTTTTTGGTGTTGTCCTTTTCTTAGGTAAAGCTCTACTACAATTTGGCTCGTTAAAATTTCTGATTTTAAGTAATAATAAACTGAAGCGAGGATCTTATACGTTCATAAAAACCAATAGTAACGCGCCTCCTTTTTCGTTCTTTAAATGGATAGTTTACAATCCAAAACAATTTAGTGAAGACGAGTTGCAACAAATTATTATTCACGAAAAAGTACATGCACGTCAATACCATTCTATAGATATTATTTTAACACAAATCTCTAGTATTATATTTTGGTTTAACCCTTTTGTTTGGTTGTATAAAAAAGCAATGGAGCAAAATCTAGAATTTATTGCAGACAAGAATACCCAAGAACAAATTAATTGCAAAAAAAGCTACCAACATTTATTACTAAAAACTAGCGTGCCTTATTACAAAATGGCTCTAGCAAACAATTTTTATAATTCACTAATCAAAAAACGAATCGTTATGTTACAAAAATCAAAATCAAACAAATTTAGAATCTGGAAATATGCTTTAATACTTCCACTACTTGCACTGTTCTTAATGAACTTTAGTACCAAGGAGATAATCTCTTATACTGAATTTTCTAATTCAAAAAGTATTATAACCGAATCCTCAGTAGAAACTGATGAAATTGAAGAAAGATTAATAAATAAAGATTTTACAGAAGCTGATTTAGAACAAGTCAAAAAAGAACTTGAAAGTAAAGGTGTTAAATTAAAATTTAGTGGTGTAAAACGCAATTCTGAAAACGAGATCATTGCCATTAAAATTGAAGCAAAATCAGAAAATGCTAATGCAAATTTTAATACAAGTTCAAACGAGCCGATTGACCCTATTGCAATAAAAATAGATACAGAAAACAATAAAATATCAATTGGTAACACAAGCAATTCAGACATGCATTTTGGAGAAGGTTATACTTTTGTAGCTAAAGATGGTAATCACAAAATTCACAAATCTACAAAGGGCAGTAATGTGTTTGTTTACAGTAGTAGTGATGATGAACATAATGGTGAGCATGAAGTTATAGAAGAAGATGATAAAATAATTATTAAAAGTGGCACTAAAATTCATGAGATAAAGAAAGTGCATACAGACAAAAATGTTCATGTTATTTCTGGAGCTAAAGGAGAGATTATTGAATTAGAAGATGAAGACCATAAAGATGGCAACATAAAAATTTGGACAGGAGATGATGAGAAAGTTTATGAATTCAAATCCAATAACGATAAAGGAAACAACCAAATTTTTATATCAAATAGTGATGGGAAACAGCCATTATTCATACTTGATGGCAAAGAGATATCTAATAAAAAAGAAATTGAAGATATTGTAGATCCTAATAACATCGAATCTGTAACTGTTTTAAAAGGTGATGCAGCAACAAAAAAATATGGTAACAAGGGAAAAGACGGTGTCATCATAATTATTACAAAAAACAAAGAATAGATTAATAAATAAACTTCCTCTTTTAATCTTAGAATTAAAATTCTCAAGGGTATAAAATCCTTGAGAATTTTTTGTTTAAATTTGTTACTATGAAGAAACAGGTTTTCAAGATTTTAGCAAAACTAAATAAAACTATCTTACCAAGTTTTACCAAACAACGCCTAGATTTAAGTAAAGCAACAAAATTACAAATGGCACTGTTTGGGTGGCGGTTATATGTTACTAAACGTGCTTTGAATTAATAGACTAAATTTTAAAATAATTACTTTGTTGTTCTTTTAAAAAGAAATATATTTGCACACTCAAAATTGGCCTCGTAGCATAACTGAATAGTGCACTTGATTACGGCTCAAGAGGTTGCAGGTTTGAATCCTGCCGAGGTCACTTCAAACACAAAACCGCAAAAGACTTTTGCGGTTTTTTATAGAAAAAAAGTGAATAAATTTGCTTGTGAGTTTGATAAAAAAAATAAATTAAACAATTTCTGCACTCAAACCTGCTTCTAAAAGTAAAGTACAACGTGGTTCTAAATCGTTATAAATACCAGTCTTTACTGTACATCTCCCTTTATGGTGTACAATGATGGCGCATTGTTCGGCTTGTTCTGGTGAGTGCTCGCAGGCATAAATAAGTGTATCTATAACATGGTCAAACGTATTTACATCGTCGTTATGTAAAACGATTTCATTAAGGTTTTGCTCCTCAGTTTCTATAAGAACCTGTTCTTGTGTTTTTTCTTTGATGCTCATTTAATAAAACAAATACTTTTTGTTAATTACATTTTGACTGCGCTCAATGTGCCACAATTGAGGAACGAAATATTTGTCAATTTACAAATTTTAACGACACCCAATTATTTCTTTGCAGCTTATCTATTAATCTTAATCCATTTATATTACACGCTGCTTTAATGATTGGGATATCATTTTCATAAAAACCACTTAAAAATAACATGCCGCTTTTATGTAAACAGTTTGCATACTTTGAAATATCTTCTAGTAAAATATTCCTATTGATGTTTGCAAAAACTACATCATAGGATTTACCTTTCAAAAGTTCAGCATCCCCTTTGTAAACGAAAATATGTTTGCATTTATTACGAGCCACATTTTCCAAGCTATTTGTATAACACCAACTATCAATATCAATGGCATCAATTGGTTTTGCACCTTTCATGTCGGCTAAAATTGCTAAAACTCCAGTACCACAACCCATATCTAAAACAGACTTTTCTTCGAAATCATTGTTTAAAATATGCTGAATCATCATGTGTGTTGTTTCATGATGTCCTGTACCAAAGCTCATTTTAGGCTCTATAATAATATCGTATTTGGTATTTGGCATATTATGAAAAGGCGCTCTCACTGTACAAACCTCATCAACAACTATAGGTTTGAAATTTTTCTCCCATTCTTCATTCCAATTCACTTGCTCAATCTCTTCGAATGTATAATTTATTTGAAACTCATTGGAATTTAAAATTTGTACATCTTTAAGAATAGCAGTGTTCCAGTCTTCTTTTTGAATATAAGCTGCAACGCCTTCTTCGGTTTCTACAAAACTTTCAAAACCTGCATAACCCAATTCAGCAATGAGTATTTCTACTGCTGGAATGATTGGTTTTACATTAAAATAATAGCCAATATATATTGTGTTGGACATTTTTAAAACGCATTAACAATAGCAAAGAAGTCTTTTGCATTTAATGCTGCCCCACCAATTAATCCACCATCTACATCGTGGTTTGAAAAAATTTCTTTAGCATTTGCAGGCTTTACACTGCCACCATAAAGAATGGAAATACTATTAGCAACATCGTTTCCATATTTAGCATCTATGGTTTTTCTAATAAATGCGTGCATTTCTTGCGCTTGCTCTGGACTTGCCGTTTCACCTGTGCCAATAGCCCAAACAGGTTCGTAAGCTAAGACAATGCTCGCCCAAGCATTGCTTGTTAAATGAAATAAGGCATTTTTAATCTGACTTTCTACAATATTAAAATGATTACCAGATTTTCTATCTGCCAATTCTTCACCAAAACAGAAAATACTTCGCATATTGTTTTCTAAAGCTGCATCTACTTTTTTGGCTAATAACTCATCTGTTTCATTAAAATAAGCACGACGTTCACTATGCCCTAAAATAACAGTTTCTACGCCAACGCTCTTCAACATTCTAGAACTAATTTCTCCAGTATAGGCACCGCTTTTTGCAAAATGCATATTTTGGGCAACAACTTCAATATTAGTATTTCGTAATGCTTCAAAAGCACTATAAAGATTAATAAATGCAGGCGCTATCATAACCTCTGCATTTGAGGTTTGAGTTTGTCGTTGTAAATCAGAAATTAGTGCTTGGGTTTGCGCTAAATCATTGTTCATTTTCCAGTTGCCTGCTACAATTTGTTTTCTCATAACTTTATACTAAATCCTTCTAATAGAAAATATTTTCTAATTTTTATCTTTCATAATAACTTTGAAAATTTGGTCGTAATTTCCATCAGTAATATTTTTAATTTCAATGGAATCTTTAATAATCGATACAGATTCAATACCATCTGCATCTAAAGACTCTACTTCTTCTTGTGTTGAAATTTTATCATCAATTAAATACAGAATTTTAGCGTTTGCATTTGATTCTGAAGGCACGCTATTTGCATTATTATTACTTGCTTTCTTCTCAACATTCTCTAATTTTAAACCTTCTAAATCGTTCCAATGCAATTTTTGCTTTATAGTGCCTTTATCCAATTCTAAAATCCCTGGATTTGATCTTACAATGGTCTTTAAAGCTGTTTCATCGCAAAAATAAAAATCAAAATTAAGTTCGTATTGTTTAGACACTTGTTGTTGCTCTTCTGGTCCTGAAGCTGTAAGTCCTATGACTTTATAGCCTTTCTTTGTAGCCATATTTGACATAGTCTGTAATTTATTTAAACCATCATCTTCTGCTCTGGCTAAATTATAGGAAACAATAACAATTAGATTCTCTTCATTTAATAACTCTTGCGTGAAATCTTGGCCGTTATGCTCCATAGAGAAATCGTGAATTGGCGGTTCGTAAGCTTCTTGTATTGTTTTGGTTTCTACGCCAACATATTCACCATCTATAGTAGGATAGCTTCCACTTGTAGTAATTATTTTCTCCTTTCCATTTACATTGAACTTCCAGTTGTATTCTATTATAGCTTTTGGAGCATCGTCTGGAACTGTCATTTTTTTCTGAATATTATTACCAATTTTGTAAGGTCTAAAATCTTTTGATGGCAGATGCATTAATACATGATATACAAATCCTAAACACAAAATAAAGCTTAGTAACGATACAACAGTTAATCCTAATTTACTCAAGACAGGCTTAATATATTTTACGCCAATAAACAATATTATAATAAAAACTAATAGTATAATATCTTTAGTAAAAGATTCCCAAGGCGTTAATTTTATGGCATCACCAAAGCAACCACAATCGGTTACTTTATTAAAATATGCTGAATAAAATGTGAGGAATGTAAAGAATACTATCATGCCTAATAAACTCCAAACCGTAAATTTTGGTTTGTATCCTATAAGTAAAAACACACCTAATAAAACTTCAAAAATAACTACAAAAATGGCTATTACTAGTGCATAAGGTTCTAACAAAGGAATGTTTAAAACCGTAACACTAAAATATTCTTCGAGTTTAAATGAAAACCCTATGGGGTCATTTAATTTAATAAGTCCAGAGAAAATAAATAATACGCCGACAAATAGTCTTGAGATTGTTACTAGTAGTTTCATGTTTTTTGTTTTATTTTCCATGAGTTAAACGAATAATTCTATAGTTACGAGAGTCAATTATAAGCAAAAAAGTTCCACCTTTCTTATTTTTTGGTAACGTTCTTAACAGCCAATATTCATTAATCTTATATACATCATATGGTTTTTGACTTTGAATTTCCTTCTTACCATATAAGTCAAATAAAATTAATTCTGCATAATCAATTATTTTATTCTTATCCTTCAAGATTTGATTAGATCCAATCACATTATGAAGTGTTGAGTCTTTTAAAGTTTCTTCAAGAATCCTTTTAGCGTTTTCTTCTCCAATTCTCCAATAATCATTTTGTTCTTAACTATATATGAAATTAACTATCAAAATTAATACTAAAATTATTATTGTGCTTTTATGTCTCATCGTTTTCTTTTCAATACACTCCAACTTACTCATATAAATGGATTCCTGCTTTCGCAGGAATGACAATTACTTTTCATTTAAATGTATTAAAGCAAAAACAGCATAATTTACCATGTCTTGATAGTTAGCATCAATACCTTCACTAACTATGGTTTTTCCTGAGTTATCTTCAATTTGTTTTACACGTAATAGTTTTTGCAAAATTAAATCGGTAAGCGAGCTTACTCTCATATCACGCCACGCTTCACCGTAATCATGGTTTTTATCTTGCATAAGTTGTTTTGTAATTGCTACTTTTTCATCATACAGTTTTGTAGCTTCTTCAACTGTTAAATCGGGTTGCTCTGCAATTCCTTTTCCCAACTGAATTAGCGCCATAATACAATAATTAACAATCCCTATAAATTCGCTTACCTCATCTTCATCAACTTTTCTAACATCATTTTGTTGCAAGCTTCTAGTACGTTGTGCTTTAATAAATATTTGATCGGTTAAGGAAGGTAATCGTAGAATTCTCCATGCACTTCCATAATCTTTCATTTTTTTATTAAACAAGTCTCTACATAGGGAGATGACAGCATCATATTGTTTTGATGTATTTTGCATAAAGTCAATCTAATTTTGCGTAAATTTCGCTTAAAATTTTTAACTATTCAAAGTTTATGGTTTAAAGTTTTAAAGCTACTCATTAACGGTTAATAATCAAGTATTAATGACTATAAATTGTAAAGGACAACTCATTGACTTATCAGAACCAAAAGTGATGGGGATTTTAAATATTACGCCCGATTCTTTTTATGATGGTGGCTTATATAAAAATGATAAAGACATTTTAATCCAAACTGAAAAAATGCTAAATGAAGGTGCTACTTTTATTGATGTTGGTGCTTATAGTTCGCGTCCTAACGCTACTCATATTGGTCAAACTGAAGAATTGAAACGCATGCTTCCTATAGTTGAGTTATTAGTAAAATATTTTCCTGAAGCTAACATATCTATAGACACGTTTAGAAGTGCTGTTGCAAAACAATCTATTGAAGCTGGAGCTGCTCTAATTAATGATATTTCGGCAGGACAAATGGATAACAGCATGATGAAAATAGTTGCAGAACTTGGAGTCCCCTATATTATGATGCATATGAAAGGTACACCTCAAAAAATGCAACAACAAACCAATTATACTCATTTAGTAAAAGAAATTATATTTTATTTTTCTGAGCGGATTACAGAGGCAAGAGATCATAAAATAAATGATATTATTATTGATCTAGGTTTTGGGTTTTCTAAAAATTTGGAACAAAACTATGAGCTTCTCAGTAAATTAGAGTTATTTAAAAATTTAGATTTACCAATACTTGTAGGTGTTTCAAGAAAGTCTATGATTTATAAATTATTAGACGCCACACCTCAAGAAGCTTTAAATGGCACAACAACATTAAATACGGTTGCACTTACTAAAGGCGCCAATATATTACGCGTTCATGATGTTAAAGAAGCAATAGAATGCATAAAAATCACCCATCAAATGAACTAAATGAAACGATTATTAATCATCCTACCTGTTATTCTAATACTCATCTCTTGTAACAAAAACACAGTATTACTCCCAGAAACTAGCACTAAAGAGATTACTGAAATACTAGACGTGTCACCCATTTATATCTTTTACGATGAAACAAAACCAGACAGTATTGATTTTAATCGTAAAAACATGATAAGCACTAC
>CAYQME010000029.1:0-18707 GCA_964418645.1 uncultured Flavobacteriaceae bacterium | reverse complement strand
ATGAAACAAAACCAGACAGTATTGATTTTAATCGTAAAAACATGATAAGCACTACCAATTGGTTAGTAAATATTGATAAGCGATTAACGTTACAGCAAATACTACCACACTTACAATATTTGCAAGAGAAAAGACGTAAAAATGGTATGCACAAAAACGAGAATGCTAAAAATTACTTCACTTGCTTTAATCCTGAAATTCAAAACTTAACATTTATTGAGTTTACTGATGTTGCATTTCATGATAAATCTTTAGAAAAATATTCTTCAGAAAACAGTATTGTAATTGATTTTAATACCCATAATAAAATAACAATTATAAATCCAAACACAAATAAAATCATTTTAAAAACTGAAGCTGATTATTTATTAAATAGCATTGAAGAAGTCGCTACTTTTGAAAACATTATCTATTTAAACTTCAACAAAAACCTTTCGTTTCAAGATTATATTACTTACAAGTCCCTATTATTACACCTAGACAGAAATAATGTAAACCTCTCAAATGATGAGTTTATCTATAATTAGTATATTTATTAAAATTTAAAACATTTATCAGCTTGGAAATATTTGATGACCTATTAAAATTTACCGTTCTTGATGTAATCGATATTATTTTAGTTGCTGTCCTACTTTACTATGTGTATAAACTCATAAAAGGTACAGTCGCCATAAATATTTTTGTTGGTATTGTTATTACGTACCTTATTTACCTCCTTGTTGATGTGTTACAGATGAAAATGCTTACCAAAATTCTTGGCGGTTTTATGAGTGTTGGTATTATTGCTCTAATTGTAGTGTTTCAACCTGAAATACGAAAATTTTTACTAATGGTTGGGTCTACAAATATTAGTAAAAAAGGTAATCTTTTTAAAAACCTTAGCTTTTTAAAAACACAAGCCGATAATACAACTGATACCGACATCATTGTATCTGCTTGCATCAAAATGGGAAGCTCAAAAACAGGTGCTTTAATAGTTTTAGAGCGCAATAATAATCTTGATTTTTTAGTGACAACAGGAGATGAAATGAATATTACTTTAACACAACCTATTTTAGAAAGTATATTCTTTAAAAACAGCCCTTTGCATGATGGCGCTATTATTATTGCCAACAATATAATTAAGGCGACACGTGTTATTCTTCCGGTAAATAATGAAAAAAATATCCCTGACCGTTTTGGTTTGCGTCATAGAGCAGCTATTGGAATTACCGAAAAAACCGATGCCCTTGCTTTAGTGGTTTCTGAAGAAACAGGACAAGTATCTTACATTAAAAATGGTGAGTTTGTAATGTACAAAAACACGCAAGAAATGATTCAGAAAATCCTAGAAGATCTTGAATAATGAATTGTAAAAATTGTAACGCTAACTTAAGTGAAGACAATAATTATTGCAATGTTTGTGGTGCAAAAACCATACGAAATAGACTTACTTTAAAAAAATTATTTGCTGATTTTAGTGAACAATTTTTAAACTACGATAATAAGTTCTTAAAAACCTTTATATGCCTTTTTACAAAACCTGAAGATGTTATTGACCGTTATATTAATGGAACTCGAAGAAGGTATGTTAATGTAATTAGTTATTTTGCTATAGCTATTACAATAACAGGAGTTGAGTATTTTATACTTAATAAGTTTTACTCTGGATTTTTAGACATATCAAACTTAAGCACTAAAGGATTAGAGACATTTTCAAATGATATTATGAAATTCGTGCAAGAATATCAATCGTTTGTTCTTATGCTTTTTGTGCCAGTTTATGCTTTCATGGCTAAACTTGTATTTTTTAATATTAAAAAATATAATTATACTGAGCATCTTGTGATTTTCATGTATATCATTGCTCAATTATCAATTTTTGGAGCTCTAATATTTATTTCTTCTGCAATGTTTGGCTTAAAAATGGGAATGATAAGTCCAATTATTATGATAACTCAATTAGTATATTCTGCTTATTGTCTAAAGCGTCTTTATAATTTGAGTTTTAGAGGTATAGTTTTAAGAACATTGTTGTTTTTCCTTATTTTTATTATTCTATATATTGTCACTATTATTATTGTTGTTGGAATAATCTTTTTAACTCAAGGCTCAGATTTCTTTAAAGAAATAATTGAGGCACAAAATGTAGCAAAAGAAGTATCTGGTTAAGCCACTTCTTCTTGCATAAACTGGACTTCGTATAGGTTTTTATAGTAACCATTTTCTTTTTTTAAGAGTTCTGCATGTGTTCCTTGTTCTACAATTTGTCCAGCATCCATAACTATAATATTATCGGCCTTTTTAATAGTTGCCAAACGATGGGCAATAACAATAGAGGTTCTTCCTTTGGTGATTTTATCAGTAGCTTCTTGTATAAGTTGTTCAGAATACGAATCGACAGAAGATGTAGCCTCATCTAAAATTAAAATACTTGGGTTGGTTACATAAGCTCTTAAAAATGAAATAAGCTGACGCTGACCAGATGATAGCATCACACCACGTTCTTTTACATTATAATGATATCCATTTGGTAAACTCATAATAAAGTCGTGAATTCCTATTTGTTTTGCAGCTTGTTCTAAGTATGCTTCAGAAATATTGGAGTTATTTAAAGTAATATTATTTAAAATGGTATCTGCAAACAAAAATACATCTTGCAACACAACCGCAATTTGATTCCTCAGTGAGCTAAGAGTTATCTCTTTTATATTAATATTATCTATAAAAATCTCTCCTGAATTAATATCGTAAAAACGATTCAATAAATTAATTATGGTAGATTTTCCAGCTCCAGTAGCACCAACTATAGCGACTGTATCTCCAGCGTTTACATGAAACGAAACGTCTTTTAATACTTCTTCGTTTTTAACATAAGAAAACTGCACATTTTTAAACGTAATATCACCTTTATAATGTGAAGCAATACGTTTTCCGGAGTCTTTAATATTGGAGGTTGTATCCAATACTTTAAACACTCTATCAGCTGCAACCATCCCCATTTGTAAGGTATTGAATTTATTAGCAATTTGATATAGTGGTCTAAATATCATAGGAATCATCATTACAAAGGCAGTAAGATCTCCTAATGTAGCTGTTTGGTTAAAAACCGCATTTAAGCCTCCATACCAAACCACTAAACCCAGTGTAATTGATGATAATAATTCAGCAATAGGAAAGAAAATTGAGTTATACCAAACCGTTTTTAACCAGCCCTTTTTATGTCTTTCGTTTATCACTTTAAAGTTATTGTATTCGGTATCTTCACGTGTAAACAATTGTAATATTTTCATTCCTGTAACACGCTCTTGCACAAAGGAGTTTAAATTGGAAACCTCATTACGCACTTCTTCAAATGCTTTCTTCATGTACTTCTGAAAAATCTTTGTTGCAAAAAGCACAATAGGAAGCGTTAAAAACACAATGATACTTAAACGCCAATTTATATAAACCATGACACCGCCAACCACTGTCATTTTAAGAATATCGCTAAAAATCATGAACAAACCTTGACCAAAAATATCCGCAATACGTTCCATATCAGTTACCGCTCTAGTTATCAAAACACCAACAGAAGAATTGTCGTAATACTTCATTTTAAAATTAAGAATGTGCTTGAATAATTTTACGCGAATATCTCGTACTACCGATTGTCCTAACCATGTTGCATAATAGATAAATACCAACTGCGTGGTTACTTCTAAAACAAGTAACACAAGCATTACAATAATGTAGATTAAAAATCCTTGAGCTTCTTTAGTTGCTATGTTATTATCAATAGCTTCCTGTAATACTAAAGGTCTTAGAGCTCCAAAAATGGCAAGACCTATAACTGCTACTAGTGTACCATAAAACACCCAACGATATGGGCTTATAAACTTGAGCAGTCGCTTAAAGAGACTTAAATCAAAAACATTTTCCTTTGTTTTAGTCATCTAGTGTTTTTATATGTTTTGGGTATTCAATTTTAGATAAATATAAGGCATGTCCTGGAACTGAAGCTCCAGCTTGCGATCTTTCTTTAGATCTAATCACATTATGTAAATGTGCAACTTTCATTTTTCCGCTACCAATTTCAATCATTGTACCAACAATGGCGCGTACCATATTACGCAAAAAACGATCAGCTTTAATGGTAAACACGAGTTCGTCATTTTCAATTGCCCATACAGCATTCATAATCTCACAATTGTATGTTTTTACATCTGTATTGCTTCTTGAGAAAGATTTAAAATTTTTATACTCTAACAAAAATTTAGTGGCTTCGTTCATTTTATTTACATCTAATTTCTGTTTAAAATAGTATGTATCATTAAATGCGAACACATTTTTGGTTAACGACATTCTGTAAATATACGTTCTACTAATGGCATCAAAACGCGCATGAGCATCATTATTTACCTTAAAAATATGATGAATAGCTATATCTTTTGGTAAAAACGAATTCAGATTATATTTTAATGTTTCAAAATCTATTTCTTTTAAAACATCAAAATGCGCAAACATTTGTTTGGCATGAACTCCTGCATCGGTACGTCCTGCTCCTACAATAGCAATCTTTTCCTTTAATAAAGTAGTCATGGCTTTCTCTACCACCTCTTGCACAGAAATGGCATTGGGTTGATTTTGCCAACCATGATAATCTTTTCCTTTATAAGACAGTTCTATAAAATATCGCAAGGATTATATTATTTTTGTTTTTGAAAGAACAAAGATAATGAGATTCGACGATTTGAACTCACAATATTTTCCTAATGAAAAAAATTCTCTTACTTTCTGACACTCATGGTTATATTGACGATGTCGTTTTAAAATATGTAAAACAAGCCGATGAAGTTTGGCATGCTGGAGATATTGGCGATTTAAAGGTTACTGATGCTATTAAAGCACTTAAACCTTTACGCGCTGTTTATGGAAACATTGACGACGCTAAAACACGTATTGAATTTCCAGAACACAATCGTTTTATGTGTGAACAAGTGGATGTTTGGATTACACATATTGGAGGTTATCCAAAACGATATGACATAAGAGTAAGAGAAACAATAACACACAATTCACCAGATATTTTTATTAGTGGTCATTCACATATTTTAAAAGTAATTCCTGATAAAAAATTGAACTTGTTGCACATGAATCCTGGCGCAATAGGAATATACGGTCTTCATAAAGTAAGAACCATGTTGTGTTTTACCATTGATGGCAAAAAAATAGATAATTTAGAAGTTGTTGAGTTTAAAAGGTAAACAAAAACCCAAAGCTTTCACTTTGGGTTTTCTAGCACTAATATTACTAAGGTTATAGGTTTATCTCAATCGATCTACTGATTTTACGAGTTCTTCATCCTTTTTTATGGCTTTATTGGCTAAAACCAAAAATACGATAGAAAAAATAGGTAGAAGCATCCCAATACCTTTCTCAGAAACATCTGTTTCTCCAGATAAGTTTAGTGAACGATACACAAATAATCCTAGTAAAATAAAGTTTAATATGATGTTTAGACGTCCCAACACAAATTGTGTTTGTCTGTAATTATACTTAAAAATAGCAATTAAAGACAATGCTGCCGAACTTAAGAACAAACTTAAATACAAAATATCGTCTTTTGCATAAAAAGCAACTTCCGCAGTTGTTCTCCATAAATAGAACACAAATATCAATCCTGCCGAAAATCCAGCAGATATTAAAAGGTAAATAGTTTGTATTCTTTGAAGCATTTCTTTTTATTGAAGCACAAAAATAATAGTTTCTTTTTTAAAACATATATTATTTATTAAAAATAAAGTTGTATCATTGCAATATATGTACAAGTGCTTTACTGTACAACGTTAGATCTTCAAAAAATAAATCATATTCAAAATTATTACCTCGTGTATTCCTCTAAAGGAAAAGTACGTGACAATATAATTTCTTAAAATAACAAATCACATAATTCAACAATGTTTGAAATTTCACAATTAAAAGAAAAAAAGCTTCCTGAGCTACAGGATATAGCTAAGCAATTAAAAATATCAAAGTACCGTTCTTTAAAAAAACTAGATCTTGTATATCAAATATTAGATCATCAAGCTGCTAATCCATTGACAGCAGCTCCTAAAGCTGAAAAAGAAAGCAGGATACCTCAAAGACAAAAGAGAGAGCGTGTACAACGAAGCAAGGACAATGCACCAAAAACTCAGCAAAAATCTTTAGATTTCAAAGAAAAAGCTCAAGAAGTAACCGAAAGCTCTAAAGAAAACTCTACTACTGTGCCTCAAAATAAAAAACCTATTAAAAAAGAGCCTCAAGCTAAAGACAATCAGAATCGTCAGCAACAAAAGGACAATCAGAATCGTACACATCAAAAAAGTAGTCAGAATAATTCTCAAAAAGAAGACAATAATCAAAACAACAATAGAAATCAAAATAAAGGAAATCAGCAAAATAGAGGGCCTCAAAATCAAGATAATAAAGGTAATAAAGATAACAGAAACCGTTATCGTGAACCAGATTTTGAATTTGATGCTATTATTGAAAGTGAAGGAGTTCTAGATGTAATGCAAGACGGTTATGGTTTTTTACGCTCTTCCGATTATAATTACTTATCATCTCCAGATGATATTTATGTATCACAATCTCAAATTAGACTTTTTGGATTAAAAAAAGGAGATACTGTTTTAGGAAATGTAAGACCTCCAAAAGAAGGTGAAAAATATTTTCCTTTAATTAAAGTCATAAAAATTAATGGTCAAGATCCGCAAGTGGTAAGAGACCGTGTTTCTTTCGAACATTTAACACCTCTATTTCCTCAGGAAAAATTCAATTTAGCAGAGAAACAAGCAACCATTTCAACTCGAATTATGGATTTGTTTTCTCCAATTGGTAAAGGGCAACGTGGTATGCTTGTATCTCAACCAAAAACAGGTAAAACGATGTTACTAAAGGATATTGCAAACGCTATTGCGGCAAATCATCCTGATGTATATCAAATGATTTTATTGATAGATGAACGTCCGGAGGAAGTCACAGATATGCAACGTAATGTAAGAGGTGAAGTTATTGCTTCAACCTTCGATAAAGAAGCTCATGAGCATGTAAAAATTGCAAATATCGTTTTAGAAAAAGCGAAACGTCTCGTAGAATGTGGCTATGATGTTGTTATTTTACTAGATTCCATAACGCGTTTAGCAAGAGCATATAATACTGTACAACCCGCATCTGGTAAAATTTTAAGCGGTGGTGTTGATGCCAATGCACTACATAAACCAAAACGTTTCTTTGGAGCCGCTCGTAATATTGAAAACGGTGGATCACTTACTATTATAGCAACGGCGCTTACGGAAACAGGTTCAAAAATGGACGAAGTTATTTTTGAAGAATTTAAAGGAACTGGTAATATGGAATTACAATTGGATAGAAAAATTTCTAATCGTAGAATATATCCTGCGATAGACCTTACCTCATCTAGCACACGTAGAGACGATTTATTATTAGACAAGAATACGATTCAACGTATGTGGGTAATGCGTAAATATCTAGCAGACATGAATCCTGTTGAAGCTATGGAGTTTATTAACGACCGCTTTAAACAGACTAGAAATAATGAAGAATTTTTAATTTCAATGAATAGCTAAATACTTCATTACACAGCATAAAAACCCCCGTACCAAATTCTCAAAGAATTCTTCTCAATTATTTAAAGCACAAAAAAAGCCCTACAATTCCGACTCTTCGGAAGAAAGGCTTTAAATATTTTAAATAAAACTTATAAACTATAAAGAAGCAATATGCTTAGTTAATCCAGATTTTAAATTAGCAGCTTTATTATCGTGAATAATATTATTCTTAGCCAATTTATCTATCATAGATACTACCGACGGAAATAATTTTTCAGCGTCTTTTTTCTTAGCCATCTCACGTAATTTTTTAATAGCATTACGTGTCGTTTTATGCTGATACTTATTTCTCAAACGTTTTGTTTCGTTACTTCTAATTCTCTTTAATGCTGACTTATGATTTGCCATTTTCTTTTTTATTAAATCGTTGTAGCCCGTAGGGGAATCGAACCCCTCTTACCAGGATGAAAACCTGGCGTCCTAGCCGATAGACGAACGGGCCATTATTTCAATAATCTTCACAATGTTTCCAATGCGGATGCAAAAATACAACTATTTTTAAATGTTGCAACTTCTAAATGAAATTTTTCAAAAAAATAATCAATATGCTTTCGCAAACAATACTCTTTGTTTAGAAGGATTTCCTGTAAACACACATTTACCTACTTCTTCCTTTGCATCTAAAGGAATACAACGTATTGATGCTTTAGTTAATTCCTTAATTTTATCTTCGGTTTCAGAAGTACCATCCCAATGCGCCAAAATAAATCCCCCTTTATTTTCTAGTACGTCTTTAAATTCATCAAAAGTATCAACCACTGTGGTATGATTGGCTCTAAAATCAAGTGCTTTTTCAAATAAACTATTTTGAATTTCTTCCAATAAATCTTTCACCTTGTCTACAAGATTTTCAAGATTAATAATGTCTTTAGAAAGCATATCTCTTCGCGCTAATTCTACAGTTCCATTTTCTAAATCCTTTGGTCCAATAGCTATACGCAAAGGTACACCTTGTAATTCATGCTGCGCAAATTTTGCTCCTGGTCGAAACGTTGTTCTATTATCATACTTAACCGAAATGCCTTTTGCTCTAAGTTCACCCATCAAGTTATTAGCAACATTTGTTATCTCTTCTAGTTGCTCATCATTTCTATAAATAGGCACAATAATCACTTGGTTAGGTGCTAAATTTGGAGGTAAAACCAAGCCTTTATCATCACTATGTGTCATAATTAAAGCACCCATTAAACGTGTAGAAACACCCCAAGACGTAGCCCAAACATAATCTTGCTTTCCTTCTTTATTGGTGAATTTTACATCAAAAGCCTTGGCAAAATTTTGTCCTAAAAAGTGAGACGTTCCAGCTTGTAATGCTTTTCCATCTTGCATTAATGCTTCAATGCAAAATGTTTCTTCGGCGCCAGCAAAACGTTCACTCTCCGTTTTTATTCCTTTTATTATAGGAATAGCCATAAAGTTTTCGACAAATTCAGCATATACATTATTCATTAATTCTGCTTCTACCATTGCTTCATTCCTAGTTTCATGAGCCGTATGCCCTTCTTGCCATAAAAATTCAGCTGTACGCAAAAATAAACGCGTACGCATTTCCCAACGCACAACATTTGCCCATTGATTTATAAGCAATGGTAAATCTCTATAAGATTGAATCCACCCTCTATAAGTATGCCAAATAATGGCTTCACTAGTGGGTCTAACAATTAATTCTTCTTCTAATTTTGCTTTAGGATCAACTCTTAGCTTTCCTTCATTGTCAGGATCATTTTCTAATCGATAATGTGTAACAATAGCACATTCTTTTGCAAAGCCTTCGGCATTCTTTTCTTCGGCTTCAAACAAGCTTTTTGGAACAAAAAGAGGAAAATATGCATTTTGGTGGCCTGTTTCCTTAAACATTCTATCTAATTCTGCTTGCATTTTTTCCCAAATTGCATAACCATATGGCTTAATAACCATACATCCTCGAACCGCTGAGTTCTCCGCCATATCAGCTTTAACAACAAGCTCATTATACCATTTTGAATAATCTTCGCTTCTACTCGTGAGATTTTTACTCATATATCTTGGTTTGGCACAAATATTGTGACTATGTTAAATAATAAAATAGTTCGACAAAACTAACTATTTTTGTTATGTTCAACAATTAATTTATAGAGATATGCAATTAAATAACAACTTAAAATCCAAATTATATGTTATAGGTGTATTTGGTTTACTGTTTGGCTTAGCATCTTGTGGTTCTTATCAATATGCAGGTTATGAAGATGATAGTGTTTATGGTGCTTCTGAAAAAAAAGTTGAATACCAAAAAGAATCTGCTCAAGAAAGTTCAGCTTCTCAAAATTCTAGTTACTACCAAAACTATTTTAAAGAAAAATCAATGTTACTTGATAATATATCTCAAGATTCAATTTTTACTGATATTGATTCATATGAAGGTAATTATGATGTTGAAAATGATACTTTAAATTCTTCTGATAGTTATGCTGGTTGGGGACAAAATACAACAGAAGTTAGCATTAATTTTTATGGTGGTTATAGCGGTTTTTATGGCTATGGCTATGGTGGTTTTTATGATCCCTTTTATTATCGATATGGTGGTTTTTATGACCCATTTTATTATGGATATGGAGGCTATTATGGTTTTGGATATGGCGGCTACGGATATGGTTATCCTTATTACTACGGTTATGGTTATGGTTATCCATACTATGGTCATGGATATTATGGAGGACATGGTTATTATGGACACGGTTATTATGGAAATAATGGATACTATCGCGGACGTAGTATTGCCTATGTTAATGGACGTCGAGGATCTGCATATTCCTCAAACGTAAGTAGTTTAAGTAATAGACGAAGCCCGCTAAACAGTACTTTATCAAGAAGAAGTACAAGCAGCAGTGTAACTAATACGAATAGCTCTCGACTTAGACGAAGTAGTTCCAGATTGAACGCTATTTCAAGACCTAGAACAACAACATCTAGACCTAGAACGACAACAACCAGACCTAGAACAACAACCACTAGGCCTAGAACAACTATAACTAGACCTAGAAGTAGTTCAAATAATAGGTCCTATAACAGATCTTCTTCTAACTCAAGAAGTAACGGAAACTATTCCAGATCTTCATCTGGTGTGAGAAGTTCTGGAAGTTCGTCTAGATCTTCTTCATCGAGAAGTAGTGGACGAAGTAGTTCTTCAAGAAGAGGTCACAATTAATTTATAGAAATTGATAAAGAAAAATTTAAGGTATGAAAAAGTTTATATTACTATTCATAGGTGTTCTATCTATGTCTACAATTTACGCGCAAGATATTACTGATGCTGTTAGATATGCTTCAGATGAAATTCAGGGAACTGCCCGCTTTAGAGGAATGAGTGGCGCATTTGGAGCACTTGGTGGAGATATGTCTGCCGTTAGTTTAAATCCTGCTGGAGCTGCCATTTTTAATAACAGTCATACATCATTGTCTCTGGCAAATTTTGATGTAGATAATAAAACAATATATTTCAATAACTCAAATTCGTCTTCAAATTCTAACTTTGAATTGAATCAAGCTGGAGCAGCATTTGTTTTTAATAATTACAACAGTTCGCCTTGGCGAAAATTTGTTTTAGGTTTCGCTTATGAGCAAACGCAAAACTACGATACTCGTTTCTTTACATCTGGTGTTAGCAATACATCCATAGATAGTTATTTTTTAGCAAATGCTCAAGGACTACGCCTTGACGAAATTTCTGCATTTCCAGACGAATCTATAACTAATGCTTATGAAGAAATTGGAGCAGCATTTGGTTTTGCAAATCAACAAGCATTTTTGGGTTTTGAATCTTTCATTCTTGAGCCAGACACAAATGACGATGCAAACACTTTATACACATCTAACATAGCTCCTGGTTCTTTTAATCAAGAGTATTCTTTTGCTTCAACTGGCTATAATGGCAAGTTTACCGTTAATCTAGCTATGCAATATGAAGACAATTTATTTTTAGGTGTAAACATTAATTCTCACTTTATTAACTATGAGCGCTCAACCTTTTTATTTGAAGAAAATTCAAATTTAGGTTCCCTAGTTAATGAAGTTGGGTTCGAAAACAATCTTTCAACCATCGGTAATGGTTTTTCTTTTCAACTAGGCAGTATTGCTAAATTGAATGATATGATAAGAGTAGGTATTAGTTACGACTCTCCTACATGGTACACTATTAGTGAAGAAACTACACAATATTTAGCTACTCTAAGAGATGATAACGGTCCTACAACACTAGTATTAGATCCACAAGTTGTAAATGTATTTCCAGACTACAAATTACAAACACCATCTAAGATAACTGGAAGTTTAGCATTGATATTTGATAAAAAAGGGTTGATTAGTTTTGACTACTCTAGAAAGGATTATGGAAATACTAAATTCACTCCGCAATCAGATGCTTTCTTTGCAGCACAAAATAATATTATAAGTACTAATTTAACAGCTGCTAACACCTATAGAATAGGTGGAGAAGTAAGACAAGATAATTTTAGTTTTAGAGGTGGTTATAAATTTGAAGAAAGCCCTTATAAAGACGGCTCTTTTTATGGTGATTTAAAAGGATTTTCTTTGGGATTGGGTTATAATTTTGGAGGCTCAAGAATAGATTTAGCATATGAAAATTCTAATAGAACAATAAATCAACAACTTTATGATGCTGGGTTAACTAATACTACTCGTATTAAAACTGACTATTCTAATTTTATAGTGTCATTAAGCATGAATTTATAGCACAATTATTTTAACATAAAAAAGTCTGAAGAGAATCTCTTCAGGCTTTTTTGTATCATCTCTTTAAAGAAAAATGTGCTTTAAACTGTTTTAATGTTCCATCGCTTGGCTCTAAATATTGTACAGTAAACCAATAATCTGATGCTGGCAAATTAGCACCATTAAATGTTCCGTTCCAGCCAATTCCTGTTGGCCTTAGTTGTTTTAACAATTTACCAAATCTATCATAAATAAAAATGCGAGCCAAAGGTTGTTCATTAATTCCAGCGATATTCCATGTATCATTAAAACCATCACCATTAGGTGTGAAATATTTTGGGTAATCTAAAACAATAACTGTGTCAGACCCTATACCACAACCATTTAAATCCCGAACTGTAATTATATGCTCTCCTAGAGATACATCTTCAAATACATTACTTTCCTGCCATTGTCCACCATCCAAATTATATTCATAAACACCAATGCCTATGACTTCAACTTCAATAACATTATTATCGGAAAACGCAAGCGATGTTAACGTTGCATTCACAATTGGAGGGGAACTCTCATTTACTGTTGTGTTTACTGTTCTTTGGCAATTTGTAATATTATCCGTTACTGTCACACTGTAATCTCCAGCTTGAGTTACTAAATAACTAGAGTTACTCGCACCAATGATTACAGTTCCATTTTGACGCCATTCAAAGATGTAATCCAATACTGATAATCCTGTATCTAAAAACGGAGGTGCAACAATTTCAGTACCATTGTTGTTTACACAAAGCACATAAAAATTATCTAAACTAAACTCAGGGAGTAAATTTACATTGAGTGTAATATTAGTTGTTGCATAGCAAATTGTATTTGTAGCAGTTATATCATCAACACGAGCATAAATAACTTGTGGATTTTGTGTGTTTTCATAAAGTGTTGATAATGCATTTATGCCTAAATCGGCATCTACTTGTGTTTCATAATAGGTAACTCCATATATATTTTGATCTTGACCATCCAAAACGAACACATCCTGAGTAGTTAAATCAAATTGTGCAAACCCATCATTATCATTAAAATTATCACATATTGTGTAATCTATTGGTATTAAATCACTATTTGCTGTTGGATTATCTTTTTCTTCAATATTAAAACTAATATAAGAAATAGAACATCCGGTTACTGTATTTGTAATCCTTACAAAAATTTGTTGCGGATTCGTAATATTAAGATAAGGACTTACAAGCGGATTAATTCCTGCATCGGCTTCTGCCTGATTAATATGATAGGTTACCAGAAAATCTGTTTGGCTCTGACCATTTAATACTTCCGCAGTTTTAGACTCTAAATCAAAGAGGTTAACACCATCAAAATTAACTTCACAAGTAATAAAATCGGTTACAGTTGAATCTATGGGTAATGGGTTTACAATAATATCAAAATCAACAACAGTAAAACAACCTGTTGTATCATTCGTTACTCTTACGTAAATTGTTTGAAGTGAACTTAAATTAGTATAATCAGTTGTATTTATTATTGCATTTGTGTTTGCTTGTGCATCTGCTATGGCTTCGTAATAAGTTGCAGTAACTCCTAATTCTCCATCAATAATATATGCTTCGTTAACAGTTAGATCAAATATTTCTTGATTATCTCCTGTATTAGTATCATCACAAAGTACTACATCTGGTGCATCCGGAAGTGATGCTGGATTTGGTAATACATTTAAAGTTAAGGTTGTAAAACCAAAGCAACCTGTTGTAGTATCAGTTACTCTTACAAAGATTATTTGTCCGTTTGATACATTCGTAAATGCATTTGCAGGGTTTATTGGGTTGGTGTCATTTTGAGCATTAGCATCAGTTTCAAAATAAGACACTGTCCAGTCTGGGTTGCTTCCAGTAATTTCAATATCTTTTAAAATAAGATCAAAAGTTGTTAAACCATCAGCAACATCATCATCACATTCCTCTAAAGGTGTTGGCGCAATAGGTACAATCTCTGGCAGTACTTCAATACAAACTTGCTGTGTATATTCACAACCAAAGTCATCAGTAATTCTATAGGTATAACATTGTGTTCCTGCAGTTGTTGGTTGTACAGTAATAGTATTCCCTACGGTATTTGTAATCGATGGATTAGCATCCCAAGCTTCAGTTATAATGGTTGGTGTAAACGAAAAATCGGATGATAATAATGTTTCGTCAAAATTTAAAGACCAACTAAAAATGGTACCATCATCTATAGTTTCATGATCTATTATCTCAAGTGTCCATTGTCCATCTATTCTACTGCTTAAAAAATCACTAAAGTCTCCTAATGGTAAATAAGTACCAGCTACTACTGTCAATCCTGAGTTAGGAGTTCCAGATTGTATCGTTGGTCCATCTTGTAAAAAAGTGGTAGCATTCATTGAAAAACAATATTCCCAACCTTCTCCTGGTCCTGTACCATCAGACGTTATAGGATTTCCTAAATTCAATGAATTCCCAGCACGATTATGTAAAGTAACAGCTTGTCCACTTGGGCTTCTAACAATAATTTCTAAATCACCAATATAGGTGTGCTCAATTACAAGGCAAATACTTTCTAATTGTGCAATATCAGTAAAGGATTGACCCTGAAAACAATTCAAATCCAAAGTTGATGTAAACGTAACCCCTTGTACATCACCTAAAGCTGTTTGCTCTCCTCCATTCGCACAACTAGCTGCCACTAAAACTGGTGCAACTACAGCTTCAATAGTAGTTTCTTCGCCCAAACAAATTGTAGTTTCTGCAGCTTGTGTTCCTGTAAAATCTGGAGTGGATGACACATATACAGATTGTGTACTTATATTGGTACTTGTACAGCCTTGCGGGTTTGTATCCGTAATCACTAAACTTACATTATAAATCCCTTCATCATTAAATGTATAATTAGTGCTGAATGTATTTGCTATCAAAGCACCTGTAATAGACACACCATCACCAATAAATAGTTCATATGAAGCGCCTGTACCATCAACCGAAAATACTCCTCGTCCTGTAAACTCCACTTGATCTCCTTGGCAAATACGTATAATCCCATCGGCATCAGGAACAGGAACAGTACTATCTATTATTGCTTCAATATCCTGACAAGGCTCAAAACACGAAATCGTAGCCTCCCAACCACTAGCTGTTGTGGTATTATCACTAGTAAATACAATGGTTAGACAACCATTAGGATTTGTCAGTCCTCCACTAATTGATGCAAGAGATGCTGTAATTACACCTGGATTATTAGAACCTGTAAGTGTTGCTATAACATCGTAAGTTGTATTTGGACCATTATAAATGGTCATAAAATCTGCATTTTGTTGAATGTTAAATGTTGTAAATTCTAACTGTGCTTGTCCTCCAGCAATATCTGGACAAATGGTGAAAGTAAAAGATTCATTATTACTATAATCTGTTCCTGCACCACCAGAATCATAGAAGGTACCCGAACATGTAATTGCACTTCCATTTTGCATAATCTCAACTTGTGAAAATGCAACCAGTGATTGTATTAAAAAGGCTAAAAGAATAATTTTCTTCATCATTAAACAGGCTTATTAATGGTATTGGGACTTTATAATTATATAATAATTTGTACGATCTACTCTATATATTTTTGTGCCTTTAGAGTAAAAATCGAAATAATATTTTAAAGGATTAAATGTGTCTTTTTTAAAACGTTTTCTACGTAAATTTTTATTATAATTATTAAATAAAGGGATTTGGGATAATAAAGCACCCTCTTTATTAAAATTTGGTATTTCTACCACAGAAACTCTCTTCCGTAATATATTTTTAATGTCCTTTAAACGTTGCGGATTATTTAAAACATATTCATATAGCATTTCACCATATACTTCTTGTAATTGCACATTTTCTTTATGGGTTAATGGTGCTTTTATATTTGCTGTAAGTTTTACAATATTATCTGTTTGTGCATTCGTTAAAGAACTAATACATAAAAAGACTACAGCTATTATATAATGTATTTTTTTCGGCATCTAATCCTGATTTCATTTGAGGTTCAAAATGTAGGCAATTTTGATTACCTAAACGTATTTATCCTTTAAATTATTACATATTCTCGACAAAATTAATACTTTGTTAATTCAATTATTAAAATTTAGGAAATGCTTACCTTTGTTGCCAATTTAATCTAATATTGAAAACATTTTATAGTAAAACCTATAAGGATTAAAAACAATAGAAAGAAAACAGATGAAAATAGAAAACGATATAAATGATTTTGATGCCTTAGGTGACAACCATGTTGGCACATCTACAAATACACCATTAAGAGCTGATGCTTTCAATTTATCTAAAGAAGAAAAAATTGATATCATTCAAGATGATGTTAGGCGCATTATGGAAACTCTTGGTCTAGATTTAAGTGATGACAGTTTAAAAGGCACCCCAAATAGAGTTGCTAAAATGTTTGTGAAAGAAATTTTTGCTGGGTTAGACCCAAACAAAAAACCAAAGGCCTCCACTTTTGAAAACAAATATAAATATGGTGAAATGCTTGTTGAAAAGAACATTACTATGTATTCTACATGCGAACATCACCTATTACCTATTGTTGGTAAAGCTCATGTTGCCTATATCTCAAACGGAACTGTAGTGGGCTTATCAAAAATGAATCGTATCGTAGATTACTTTGCGAAGCGTCCACAAGTGCAAGAGCGCCTTACCATTCAAATTGTAGAAGAACTTCAAAAAGTATTGAATACTGATGATGTTGCTTGTATTATTGATGCAAAACATTTATGTGTAAATTCACGTGGCATTAGAGATATTGAAAGTAGTACGGTTACCAGTGAATTTGCCGGAAAATTTAAAGATAAAGATACTCGTAGAGAGTTTTTAGATTATATTAAATTAGATACTACATTTTAAAATAGCTTCAACGATCAACCAAAACCCTATTTAAATAAAATGCAGCTCTACCAAAATCAAGATTTAAAAATATACAATTCACTGTCTGGTAAAAAAGAAAGGTTCATACCTATTAATGAAGGTTATATTGGTATGTATGTTTGTGGACCAACGGTTTATAGTAATGTACATTTAGGGAATGTAAGAACGTTTATGTCGTTTGATATGATTTTTCGATATTTTAAACATTTAGGCTTTAAAATACGCTATGTAAGAAATATTACAGATGCAGGGCATTTAGAAAATGATGCTGATGAAGGTGAAGATAGAATTGCAAAAAAAGCCCGTTTAGAAAAAATAGAACCTATGGAAGTTGTGCAAATGTATACTGTAGATTTTCACAACACACTAAACAAATTTAACTTTCTTCCACCAAGCATAGAGCCAACTGCTACTGGTCATATCATAGAACAAATTGAGATTATAAAAGACATTTTAGACAAAGGTTTCGCTTACGAAATTAACGGCTCCGTTTATTTTGATGTTCTTAAGTTCAACAAAACAAACCATTATGGGAAATTAAGTGGTAGAAATGTTGAAGATTTAATTCACAATACAAGAGCACTTGATGGACAATCGGATAAAAAGAATCCACAAGATTTTGCACTTTGGAAAAAAGCCGAACCACAACATATTATGCGTTGGCCTTCGCCTTGGAGTGATGGTTTCCCAGGTTGGCATTTAGAGTGTACTGCAATGAGTACAAAATATTTAGGAGAACAATTTGATATTCATGGCGGTGGAATGGATTTAAAATTCCCACATCACGAATGTGAAATTGCACAAGCTGAAGCTAGTAACGACATAAGTCCTGTAAACACTTGGATGCACGCCAATATGCTTACTCTTAATGGTCAAAAAATGGCAAAATCCACTGGGAACTATATCTTGCCAAATGACTTTTTTACTGGAGAAAGTGAACATTTAAGTAAACCATTTTCTGCAAGCGTTGTTCGATTTTTTATGCTTCAAGCACATTATAGAAGCATTTTAGATTTTTCTAATGATGCTCTTTTAGCTTCCGAAAAAGGATTTAATAAATTAATGGATACCATTAATATTTTGCCTAAACTTCAAGTTTCAAATACTGCTACTTTTGATGTTGAAGCATGGAAAACCAATTGCTATAACGCAATGAATGATGATTTTAATACACCTATTTTAATTGCAGAATTATTTAGTGCTGTAAAATTCATCAATCAAGTTAAAGACGGAAAAGCCTCTGTTACACAAAAAGATTTAGACGTTTTAATCAAGACTATATATAATTTTGTGTTTGATGTTTTAGGCTTACAAAACATTGACAGTTGTAATGGTGATGGTTCAGAAAAGTTATCTGACGCCGTTGAAGTCCTTATCAAAATGCGTGCTGAAGCCAGAGCTAACAAAGACTTTGCTCTATCCGATAAAATTA